>DXVG01000223.1 GCA_019409045.1 Clostridiales bacterium
CCTCCACGGCAAGAGTATTGCCTCCGCCGCGCGGGGCTATACGACGCCGCGGCGACGCCCGGCGCGCTTTTAACAGTATGATGATTGCGCTATACAGGGCGTCGCAGTACCATAGAGCGTGGCGCATATGTCACAAGGCCGATGGGCCGGGATCATGAACAGGAGTTGTTGCACATGGAGAAGCCAACCAACGCCGCGTCAGGGTCCGCTTTTTTTGAGACCATGCCAATCGGCAGGCTGATGATCAAATTCGGCATACCGGCCATCGTTTCAATGCTGGTCAATTCCCTCTACAACATCGTCGATCAGATATTCATCGGGCAGGGCGTGGGCTACATTGGAAACGCCGCCACCAACGTCTGCTTTCCGTTTGTGACGTTCTCGCTGGCGCTGACGCTGCTGGTCAGCGACGGCGGCGTCGCCTGCTACAGCCTCATGCTGGGCGAGGGAAAGCGCGAGCGCGCGGAGAGGACGCTGGGCACGGCGCTGCTGCTCTCGGCCATACTGGGCACGGCGCTGTTCGCGCTGGGCGAGGCGTTCATCCCGCAGCTGCTTCCGGTGTTCGGCGCGACCAGCGAGAGCTATTCCTACGCGCTCTCCTACGGTCGCATAACGCTCATCGGCGTGCCGTTCGTGGCGGTGAGCACCTGCATAAGCGCCGTCATACGCGCCGACGGCCGCCCCACATACGCCATGCTCTGCATGGTGGCGGGCGCCGTGACCAACGTGGTGCTCGACGCGTGGTTCGTGCTCGGGCTCGGCTGGGGCGTGGAGGGCGCCGCCTGGGCCACGATCATCGGTCAGATCCTCAACTTCGTGCTCGCGCTGTTCGGCCTTCCCGGCCTGCGCAACGCCAGGGTCACGCGCGCGAGCCTGCGCCTGGAGGGCGACATCGTCCGCCGCATCGCGGCGCTGGGCTTTTCCAGCTTCGTCACGCAGTCCGCGGCCACGCTCGTGGTGATCCTGATGAACCTGCTGCTGGTCAAATACGGCGAGCCGACAAGATACGGCCCGGACATCCCCATGGCCGCGTTCGGCATCGTCATGAAGGCCAATCAGGTGGTGTTTTCCATCATGCTGGGCATCGGCATCGGCTCGCAGCCCATCGAGGGCTACAACTACGGCGCGCGCAACTATCGCCGCGTGCGGCAGACGTATGTGCGCAGCATCGTCGTGGCGCTGATCACGGGCGTGCTCGGCTGGGCGGCGTTCCAGTTCTGCACCATGCCCATCATCGCCATCTTCGGCAACGAGGAGGCGCTCTACAACGAGTTTGCCGTGAAGTGCTTCCGCACATTCCTGATGCTCCTGTGCGTGTCGGGCATGACGCCCGTATCGGGCATATTCTTCCAGGCCATCGGAAAGCCCGTCAAGGCGATGCTGATCTCCCTGTCCAGACAGGTGCTGTTCTTCATCCCCTGCCTGTTCCTGCTCACGGGCGTCTTCGGCCTGGACGGCGCGCTGTACACCGGCCCCTGCGCCGACATGCTCGCGCTGCTGTTCACCGCCGTGCTCGTCGCGCTGGAGATGCGCGAGCTCAACGGCCTGATCCGCCGCCAGGCGGCGGGGGAGGGGACGCCATTGCCCGAGGCATAGCCCCAAAAACAGACGCCGCGCCGCCCTGCTATGTGGGCGGCGCGGTTTTTTCCAAAAAACAAAACGGACGCTAAGTGCGTCCGCCCTGTGTGGAGCGATAAGCGCCCTCAGGCCTTCGCGGCGGCCTTCGCCAGACGGGCCTTTTTGCGATTTGCAGCGTTCTTATGAATAACGCCCTTCGTGACGGCCTTGTCAACCGCAGCCTGCGTCGCGCTCAGCAACGCGGCGTCGACCTCACCCGCGGAAAGAGCGGCGTCAAACTTCTTGAGCTGGGTCTTCATCGCAGACTTGATCATGCGATTGCGCAGATTCTTTTTCTCATTCACCTTTACGCGCTTGATGGCGGACTTGATGTTCGGCAAAATATTCACCTCCCCCGGAAAATCAGCATCATCTATTTTATCATCCGTCCGGCAAAAATGCAAGCCTCTGAGCACATTTTGTTGAAAAACTTGGGTAAACTAATCGGGAATTTGGCGACGAACGGGGTGTTTTGGATGCGTTCGATACGAACGGACCTTGCGATGGAGTCCTTTGAGGCGTCCGGGGGCGCGCAGATGCCGGGCGTGCATGTCAGCCGGTGGGAGACGATGGGCGTGCAGCTTACCGAGGTCGTCATCGAGGACGACGGCGCGGCGCGCGCGCTGCATAAGGCCGTGGGCTGCTACATGACGCTGGAATGCCCCGCGGTGCGCCAGCGCGACCTGGACGCGCGGCTCGCGCTGTCCAACCTTCTGGGCGAGGAGATCGCCCGCATGTACCACCGGCAGAGCGACGCGCCCGTGCTGGTGGTCGGCCTGGGCAACCGCCGCATCACGCCGGACTCCCTCGGCCCGCAGACCGTGGACCGCACGCTGGTGACCCGCCACATATTCACCGGCCTTGCCAAGTACGCCGACCCGCGCATGCACAGCGTGTGTGCGCTCGCGCCCGGCGTGCTGGGCGTGACGGGCGTGGAGACCATGGAGATGGTCGAGGCGCTGTGCAAGTTCGTCCGCCCGCAGGCGGTGATCTGCATCGACAGCCTTGCCGCGCGCGCCTCCAGCCGCATCGGCGCCGCGATACAGCTCACCGACACGGGCATACAGCCCGGCTCCGGCGTGGGCAACCACCGCCGCAGGCTCGACCGGGACACGCTGGGCGTGCCCGTCATCGCCGTGGGCATGCCCACGGTCATCTACGCCTCCACGCTGGCCTGCGACGCCATGGCGCTGCTCGCGGGCGAGGAACCGGGCGAGGGCGCACTGGAGGACGTGGAAAAGCAGCTTGCGCAGACGCAACTCGGGGAGATGATCGTCACACCGCGCGAGGTGGACGACCTCATCAGCGACGCCGCGGGCGTCATCGCCGCCGCGGTCAACCACGCGCTCCAGCCGGAGCTGAGCCGCGAGGAGATCATGGCGCTGATGGACTGACCGGCCCCGCGGCTTTTTTCAACACAGGAGCCTGTTTTCCGCGATCTTGCGTGAAAACAGGCTCCTGTATTCGGTCGGCATGCGCCTTGCGCGGGCCCGGCTCAGCAAGGGTTGCGCCGCGGGAAGAGCGCGCTGCGCAGGGCGCGGTGGCTCCGCTTCGGCTCGCGGGCGCGCAGGTAGCGCACCGTGTCGCGTATGGTGTTGCGCAGATCGCGCGGGCGGTAATTCAGCTCCGAGGTGGCCTTGTCGTGGTTGAAGCGGTCGTTGCTGGAGAGCGCGTAGAGCGAGTAGCCGGTGTAGAGCGGGCGCTGCCTGCGCAGGCGCGCGAACCAGCTCAGCATCGGCGCGGCGGCGCGCGCCATCCACATCGGCAGCACCGGCAAGAGCCGCCCGCCGCCCGAGGCGCGCGCGAGGCGCAAAATGTCGCGCACCTCGTAGTGCCGGTTGGAGAGTATGTAGCCTGTCTCTTATACACATCTCC
>DXVG01000224.1 GCA_019409045.1 Clostridiales bacterium
GCCCAGCGCAATGGCGCCGTGCTGGGCGTGGCGCTGTCGGCGATCCTGTGCTCCATGATGGGCGTGGATTTCGCGCTGTCCTACGGCGCCATTGCGCTGGGCGTGGGCTTTTCGGCGGCGGTGGGCATACTCTTTGGCTGGTCGCCCGCGCGCAAGGCCAGCCGCCTGGACCCCATAGAGGCGCTGCGCAGAATGTGACAATACAGGAGGGATCAGCCATGAGGAGGTTTCTTGCTCTTATGCTTGCGGCGCTATGCCTGACGGGCGCGGCGCCGGCGGAAGTGTCGTTTGACGGAAGCGTGGTCTGCGCCAACGAGGTCAGCCTCGCCGCGCCCTTTGGCGGCGTGATCGCGTCCATGTCCGTGCGCGCGGGCGACCGCGTGGAGGCGGGCGACGTGGTCGCCACGGTGCAGACCACCAAGGTCTACGCCGCCGCCTCCGGCACCGTGACCGGCGTGTTCATACAGAGCGGCGACAACGTGGAGACCGCCGCGGCGCGCTACGGCGCGGCGCTCTACATCGCGCCGGAGCACCGCTACTCCATCAGCGCGGACATCGAAAAGGCGTACAACGCCAGCGAAAACAAGTACGTCAACATCGGCGAGGAGGTGTACCTGGCCTGCACCTCGGACGGCGCGCACACCGCCACGGGCGTGATCGTCGCCGCCGAGGGCACCACCTACACCGTGGAGACCACCTCCGGCGAATTGATGATGGAGGAGACGGTGAACATCTACCGCTCCGAGGAGCATTCCTCCTCCTCGCGCATCGGGCGCGGCACGGTGTCGCGCGTGGCGGAGCTGGCCGTGACCGGCACGGGCAGCGTGGTGGCCATGCACGTCAGCGACGGCGACGAGGTGGAGCGCGGGCAGCTGCTGTTTGAGACCGTGTCCGGCGACCTGGACGGCCTGTACGCCACCGGCAGCGACATCGTCTGCGGCGTCTCCGGCGTGGTGGCCAGCGTGAACGCCTCCGTGGGCGGCACGCTCAACAAGGGCGATACGCTCCTGACCGTGTACCCCGACGACGCGCTGGAGATCGAGATCGACATCGAGGAGTACGACCTTGGCGCGATCGCCGAGGGCGACACTGTGCGCATCGCCTTTAACTGGGACGAGACCGGCGAGCTCGACGCCGAGGGCAGCGTGCGCGCCATCTCCTACCTGTCCACCGCGCAGGAATCCGCGCAGGACGCCTCCGCCGACGCCTCCTCCGACGCGGTCTACAAGGGCTATGTCTCCTTCACCCCGGACGCAAGCGTGCGCATCGGCATGACCGTGGTGGTCACCGCCCCGGGCGACGAGGCAGAGTCCGTGGAGGCGGCCGAAGCGGAGTAAACCCGCGCCGCGGCGGCGCAACGCAAGGGCAGGGGCCTGCGCAGGGAGCATGTACGAAACATGCCCCGCGCAGGCCCCTTTGTCGTCGAAAATGCTCAACAGAGCGCATCAGATTTTTCGCTCCGGCAAAGTCGAGTGAAGTGAGGCGTACTGGAGGTACGTTGAACGAAACGAGACGAAGCCGGAGCAGAAAAGATGGTGCGCGAATGAAGCCATTTTCATAAGAATTCGCATCAGCTGTGGCGGTAGACCTCCCAGCCCATGTAGTTGCCCAGCGCCTCCTCCAGTATGTCGGCGCACTTCGTCTGCGAGAGCGCGACGTGGTGCTCGTAGCCGTTTTTGCAGATGTAGTGCATCAGGCCGTTGAGGTCGGGCACCTCGCACACGGCCACGCCGCCGAACGTGTCGAGCTCGTCGCCGGTGAACCGGCCCTCGCCCAGGTAGCACTTGATCACGCCGCGCCGGTCGTCGGTGGAGACCTTCAGATAGGTCATCTCCGACGGGCGCACGCGGCCCTTGAGCGCGCCGAAGGAGCGCTCCACGCCCAGCGTGGTCGCCAGTATGTCCAGATTGGCAAGCTCCGGCTTGCCCTCAAAGGCCGAGACCGGGTAGTTCGAGCAGTGGACGTTGATGCACTTGTCCGGCACGGTGGCGTAGTTGTTGTCCCAGTCCTGATAGATGGGCGGCACGCCGCCGGCCTTCAGAAGCGCCAGCATGGATACCGCGCCCATCACGTCCGTCTCGCAGGCGGAGGGCATGCCCTTCTGGCCCATCATGCTCATGGCGAGGCAGGCCGCGCAGCCGTAGTTGGCCTCCACGCTGTCCCAGCACTGTATGGCGCTGGCGCAGCAGTTGTGATCGCGCATCCAGTTTTCCAGCGCGATGATCAGCCGCGCCTGGCGGAGCACCTTCTCCTCGGAGATGCCGGGGCAGACGTTGGCGTAGGCGCGGATCTCCTCCGCCTTTTTCTGCGCCTGTTCCTCCGGGATGTCGGGGATGTCGGCGAATATCTCGCTCAAGTCCTCGGTCTCCACGCTGATGCCGCTGTTTTGCAGCAGCTTTTCGGAGTAGCGCACGGTGCGGAAGGGCGCCACGCGCGCGCCGATCTGCGCGATGCGCGCGGTGCGCAGCGCCTTGACCACCGCGCAGATGCGCGCGAAGCGCTCCACGTCCGCGTGAAATTCCTCGCCGTCCACCGGGCAGGTGTGCCGCGCGGTCAGCGTGTACTTGATGCCGTACTGGTACAGGTTGTTGCACAAAGACAACTTGCCGCAAAACGCGTCGCGGCGGTTTTCGACCTGCAGCTTGTCCAGGTCGTCGTCGCAGGCCTGTATGAGGATCGGGCAGTCCAGCCTGCTCATGCGGATGGCGTCGGACACGCCGGTCTCCTCGCCGAAGTTGGGCAGGCACACGATGATGCCGTCGATCTGCTCGGCGTGGGCGCGCAGGAGCTGCGCGCACTTGACCGACTCTTCATAGGTCATGGTCTGGCCCATGCAGGTGTCCTCGGGCGTGAGCGTCACATAGCTGTGGCCCCACGCCGTCAGGCTGGCAAGCAGCTTCTCGCGCGCGGTGCGCACCAGGTGATCCGGGAAAAACGAGCGGTTGGAAATGATGATGCCAAAGGTTGCCATGCTTTTCTCTCTCCTTTTATGCCGTGCGTGCGCGGCGGATGGCGGCGGCCCAGCGCGCGCGCAGCTCGGCGCGATGCTCCGGTTGCGGTGCGGGGCGGTATTGCTCGCCGGGGCGGCGCGCCTGAATCGCGTCAAAGTCCGCGTACACGCCCGTCCTGAGCCCGGCGATGTACGCCGCGCCCAGCGCCGAAAGCTCGCTCAGCGCGGCGGCGCGCACCTCGCACCCGGCGAGGTCGGCCTGCATCTGCATCAGCAGCCGATTGCGCGTGGGCCCGCCGTCCACCAGCAGGCAGTCGGCGGCGTAGCCGCTCTCCTGCCGCATAACCTCCAGCACGTCCGCGTCCTGCTGCGCGATGGATTCCAGCGCCGCGCGGGCGATGTGCGCCCGGGTGGTGCCGCGGTTGACGCCGCACAACAGCGCGCGCGCGTCCGAATCGAAGTACGGCGCGCCCAGCCCCGCGAACGCGGGAACGAGGCAAACGCCCTGCGTGTCCTCTACGGTCGCGGCCAGCTGCTCGATC
>DXVG01000225.1 GCA_019409045.1 Clostridiales bacterium
ATCATGGCCTGCCGCGACAGCCGCATCGCCGCCGAGTCCGTGGGCATCAACGTCACCAAGTACCGCATGATGGCCTTCGTCACTTCCGCGGTGCTGGCGGGCATGGCGGGCACGCTCTACGGCCTGAACTACTCCACGGTCACCGCCGCGAAGTTCGACTTCAACACCTCCATACTCGTGCTGGTGTTCGTGGTGCTCGGCGGCATCGGCAACATCTGGGGCTCGATCATCGCCGCTACGCTTCTGACCGTGCTGCCCGAGCTTCTGCGCGGCTTCAGCGACTATCGCATGCTGGTCTACGCCGTGGTGCTCATACTCGTCATGCTGCTGACCAACACGCCGGCCACGCGCGCCTTCTTCGCGCGCATACTGCCCCATCGACGGGGCGAGCATGGGAAAGGAGGCGAGGCGGCATGACCGTGCGCAGATCGAGCACCAAGATGGTGCCCTTCCCCAGCCACAGCATCGTGCCCGAGCGCGACGTGGACAAGCTGCCCGTGCTGGAAGCCAGGCATCTGGGCATCGAGTTCGGCGGCCTCAAGGCCGTGGAGGACTTCAACCTCACCATCGGCAAGACCGAGATCGCGGGCCTCATCGGCCCCAACGGCGCGGGCAAGACCACGGTGTTCAACCTTCTGACCAAGGTCTACCATCCCACATCCGGCACCGTGATGGTCAACGGCAAGGACACCGCGGGCATGAACACCGTGCAGGCCAACAAGCTGGGCATCGCCCGCACGTTCCAGAACATCCGACTCTTTGGCAACATGAGCGTGGAGGACAACGTGCGCATCGGCCTTCACAATCAGGTGCCCTACGGCATGTTCTCCGGCATCTTCCGCCTGCCGCGCTACTGGAAGCAGGAAAAGCAGCAGCACGAGCGCGCACTGGAGCTTCTGTCCATCTTCGACATGCAGGACATGGCCTCGGCCAAGGCGGGCTCCCTGCCCTACGGCGCGCAGCGGCGGCTGGAGATCGTGCGCGCGCTGGCGACCAGCCCGTCGCTGCTTCTGCTGGACGAGCCCGCCGCGGGCATGAACCCCCACGAGACGGAAGACCTGATGGACAACATCATCAAGATCCGCGACCAGTTCCAGATCGCCGTGATGCTCATCGAGCACGATATGAATCTGGTCATGGGCATCTGCGAGGGCATCTGCGTGCTCAACTACGGCCGCATCATCGCCAAGGGCACGGCCGAGGAGATCCAGAAAAACCCCACCGTCATCGAGGCGTATCTCGGCCGGAGAAAGGAGGGCGCGCAATGAGCCTTCTCAAAGTCGAGGACATGCACGTCTACTACGGCAACATACACGCCATCAAGGGCGTTTCCTTCGAGGTCAACGAGGGCGAGATCGTCACCCTCATCGGCGCCAACGGCGCGGGCAAGTCCACCACGCTCAACACCGTCGCGGGCCTGCTCAGGCCGCGCAGCGGGCAGGTGCTGTTCGAGGGCAAAAACATCGTGGGCATGCCCGCCAGCAAGGTGGTCTCGCTGGGCATGGCGCTCTGCCCGGAGGGGCGGCGCGTGTTCCAGCAGATGAGCGTGCGCGAGAACCTCGAAATGGGCGCCTTCACGCGCACCGCCGCCGAGCGGGACGAATCGCTCGATCACGTCTACAAGCTCTTTCCGCGCCTCAAGGAGCGCGACAGGCAGATCGCGGGCACGCTCTCCGGCGGCGAGCAGCAGATGCTGGCCATCGGCCGCGCGCTGATGGGCAAGCCGAAGCTGATGATGCTCGACGAGCCGTCCATGGGCCTCGCGCCCAAGCTGGTCGATCAGATCTTCGAGATCATCGGCGAGCTCAACAAGGGCGGCGTGACCATACTGCTGGTCGAGCAGAACGCGCTGATGGCGCTCAACCTCGCCGCGCGCGGCTATGTGCTGGAGACCGGCCGCATCAAGCTCTCCGACGACAGCGCGGCGCTGCTGGCCAACGACAGCGTAAAGGCCGCGTACCTGGGCGGCTAGCGCCGCAGAAGGCAAAGCAATAAAGCAACAAAAAACGGCCCCGACGGAAATGCTTCCGCCGGGGCCGCAGCGTCTGAAGAACGGCTTACGCGAACGGGTTCTCCTCGGGATACAGCACGCCCTTGGGCTGGTTGTAGCCGACCCACTCGACGCCCAGCATCTTGAAGATGCTGAACAGCGCCTTGCCGTGATGGCCGAAGGCCACCGCGCCGTGGTGCGGATATCCGCCGCCGATGAGCACATGGCGGTAGAAGCGGTTCATCTCCGGAATGGCGAACACGCCGATGCCGCCGAAGGACTCGGTGGCCACCGGCAGCACCTCGCCGTGCGCCACATAGGCCTGGAGCACGCTGTCCTTGTTAGCCTGCAGGCGGTAGAAGGTGATCGGGCCGGGGACGATGTCGCCCTCGAGGGTGCCGCGGGTGATGTCGGGCTCCTTGTCGGGTTCGAGCGAGCGCTTCATGATCAGCTGGTACTTCATCGTGCCCTTGGTCAGGCGGCACATGGGCGTGTTGCCGCAGTGGAAGCCCATGAACGTCTCGTTGTGGCGGTAGGGGAACTTGCCCTCGATGGAGGCCTTGTACATGTCCGCCGGCACGGAGTTGTTGATGTCCAGCAGGGTCACGGGCTCCTCGGTCACGCAGGTGCCGATGAACTCGGACAGCGCGCCGTAGATGTCCACCTCGCACGCCGTGGGGATGCCCATGGCGGTCAGGCGGGAGTTGACGTAGCAGGGCACGAAGCCAAACTCTGTCTGGAACGCGGGCCAGCACTTGTTCGCCATGGCCACATACTTGGCAGCGCCCTTGTTGGCCTCCACCCAGTCCAGCAGCGTCAGCTCATACTGCGCAAGCCGCGGCAGTATGCCGGGCATCTTGTTGCCCTCGCCCAGCTCCTCCTCCATCTCCTTGACCTTGGCGGGGATGCGGGGGTCGTTGGCGTGGGCCTTGTAGGCGGCCAGCAGGTCCAGCTCGGAGTTCTCCTGAATGTTGATGCCCAGCTTGAACAGCGGCGCGATGGGCGCGTTGCAGGCCAGGAAGTCGAACGGGCGCGGGCCGAAGGTGATGATCTTCAGGTCCTTGAGCGCCAGCAGCGTGCGGGCGATGGGCAGGAACTCCACCATCATCTCCGCGCACTCCTCGGCGGTGCCCACGGGATACTCGGGGATGTAGGCGTTGATGCCGCTCAGCTTGAGGTTGTAGCTGGCGTTGAGCATGCCGCAGTAGGCGTCGCCGCGCTCGGAGGAGAGCACCGCGATGTTCTCCTCGGCCGCCGCCATATACATCACCGGGCCGCCGAACTTCTTGGCGATCAGCGTCTCCGGGCCCTCGGGGCCGAAGTTTCCAAGGAACACGACCAGCGCGTTGATGCCGGCCTTGGTGATGTCCTCATAGGCCTCCATGACGTTGCCGTCGATGCCACCCTCGATGATGACGGGGCTCTCGTACACGTCGTAGCCCTTGGCCTTGAACGCGGCGACCACGGCCTTGCGGCGCTTTTCAGAA
>DXVG01000226.1 GCA_019409045.1 Clostridiales bacterium
GTTTCCCGACCAGTACCGCGCGCGCGCGGCGAGCGTGCGCGGCGACGCGCTCGAGGCGCTGAACCTCTCGGGCGTGGACTGCGTGGTGCACGCCGCGGGCATCGCGCATGTGTCGCCCAGCCCGCAGATGCGCCCGCTCTACGAGGCGGTCAACCGCGACCTTGCCGTCGCGTGCGCGCGGCGCGCCAGGGCCGCGGGGGTGCGGCACTTCGTGCTGCTCTCCAGCGCCATCGTGTTTGGCGAGGCCGCGCCCGCGCCCGACACGCGCGAGATCGCGCCGGACACGCCGCCCGCGCCCGCGGGGGCCTACGGCCTGAGCAAGCTGGAGGCGGAGCGCGGCGTGCGCGCGCTGGAGGACGAGTCCTTCCGCGTGGCGGTGGTGCGGCCGATGATGGTCTTTGGCCCCGGCTGCAAGGGAAACTACAACCGCCTTTCGCGCCTTACGCGGCGCTTTCCCGTCTTTCCAAAGGTCGCCAACCGCCGCGGGGCGGTGTACATCGACGACCTTGTCGAGCTTCTGCGCCGGCTGATCGACCAGCGCGCCTCCGGCGCGTTCCACCCGCAGACGTTCGTGGTCTCCACCACGGACTTTGCCCGCGCGGTGGCGCGCGCGCACAACCGTCGCCTGCTCGTCCTGCCCGCGCCGCGGCCGCTGTTGCGGCTGGCGGGGCGCGCGGGGGTCGTGCGCCGCGCGCTGGGCGGCTTCTGCTACCGGGAGGACATGGCCGCGCGCGGCCTTTGCGAGGGTGCGCTCCGGTTTGACGAATGCGTGGCAAGAACGGAGGAGGGCCATGGCTGACCTGACCGCCATCGTGCTGACCAGGAACGAGGAGAAGAACCTGCCGGACTGCCTTGCCTCACTGCGCGGCTTTGCCAGCCGCGTGGTGGTGGTGGACTCGGGCAGCGCCGACCGCACCGTGGAGATCGCGCGCGAATCCGGCGCGGACGTGCTCGTCCACGCCTTTACCACGCATGCCCGGCAGTTCAACTGGGCGCTGGACAACGCGGACATAACCACCGAATGGGTGCTGCGCATCGACGCGGACGAGCGCATGACCGAGGCGGTAAAGGCCGAGTGCGCGCCGATCCTGGCGCTGGGGCGCGAGAGCGGGGTCAACGGCATCACCATGCAGGCCACGTTCTACATGCTGGGCAGGCCCCTGCGCTTCGGCGGCGCGAAAAAGCGCAAGCTGATGATCTTCCGAAGCGGCCTGGGCCGCATCGAGGACCGCTTTATCGACGAGCACACCACGCTCCTGGCGGGCCGCGACGTGCGCATACGCGCGCGCTTTGACCATTATGATTTCAAGTCCATCGACCACTTTGCCAACAAGCTCAACTGGTATGCCACGCGCGAGGTCATGGACGTGCTGGGCGCGCAGGACGAGGCGGCGCTGGAAAACGCCGCCATCCGCCGCACGCGCAAATTAAAGACCGGCCTTTACTACCGGCTGCCGCGCTTTTTCCGCGTTTTGTGCATCTTCCTCTTCCGCTACATCTTCCAGCTCGGCTTTCTGGACGGGCGGCCGGGGCTTGTCTATCACTTCATGTACAGCTTCATGTATCGCTTCCTGGTGGACGCCAAGCTCTACGAGGCGGAGCTGACCGGGCGGCACGATACGGCCACCACGGCGCTGGAGGCGAAGGACTGATGCGCGTTTTGAACGTGTTCACCGTGCCGGTGACGCGCAACGGCATCACGCTGTTTGCGCTGCAAAGGCTGCCGGGGCTGATGCGCGCGGGCGTGGAGGCGGACTTCGCCGCCCCCGGCGCGGTAGACCCGGGCTTTGCCGCGGAGGTGGAGGCGCAGGGCGCGCGCGTGTTCGCGCTGGGGCACGAGCGGCCGGGCGCGGGCTACATACTGGCGCTTGCGCGCCTTGTCCGCCGCGAGCGCTACGACGTATTGCACGCGCACGGCAATTCCTCCTCGCTGTTTTTCGAGATGCTCGCCGCCGCGCTGGGCGGCTGCCGCACGCGCGTGGCGCACAGCCACAACACCACCTGCAGCCACATCGCGCAGGACCGCAGGCTGCGGCCCCTGTTTTACCGCAGCTATACCGCCGCCGCGGCCTGCGGGCGCGACGCGGGCCGCTGGCTGTTTGAGGATCGGCCCTTCACGGTGCTTCCCAACGCCGTGGACGTCGACCGCTTCGGCTTCGACCCGGCCGTCCGCGCGCGCACGCGCGCCGCGCTGGGCATCCCCTCCGGCGCGCTGGTGGTGGGCCATGTGGGCCGCTTTAACGACCAGAAGAACCACCGCTTTTTGCTGGACGCGTTCCGGGCGCTTCTGCGCCTGCGGCTGGAGGCGCGGCTGTTGCTGCTGGGCGACGGCTACCACTTCGATCGGGCGCGCGCCTACGCCCGGCCCATGGGCGAGCGCGTGATCTTCACCGGGACCGTGCCCGACCCGGAGCGCTTCCTGCCCGCCATGGACCTGATGGCGCTTCCCTCGCTGTTCGAGGGCTTTCCCACGGTGCTGCTGGAGTGGCAGTGCGCGGGGCTTCCCGCGCTGGTGAGCGACCGCGTGACGCGCGAGGCGGCCATCACGCCGCTTGTGCGCTACCTTTCGCTGGAGGAGGGGCCGGAGGCGTGGGCGGAGGCGCTGGCGCGCACGGATATCCCCGAGCGGGCGGACGCCGCGGCGCAGGGCGCGCAGGCCGTGCGCGCGGGCGGTTACGCGCTGGAGGACGCGGCCAACGCGCTTCTGCGCTTTTATCTGGAACACACCTAGCCGGGCGCTTGCGCGCAGAAAGAAGGAGGGCTTGACATGCGGGTCCCCATCGTGTTTGCCACCAACGACAAGTACGTCCCCTACTGCCGCGTGGCGATCTTTTCGCTTCTGGAGCACGCCGACGCGCGCAACGAATACGTCATTTACATATTCCACAGCGGCCTGAGCGACGCCTCCGTGGCGGCGCTGACGGCGCTCGGGCGCGAAAACGCGCGCGTGGAGCCGGTGAACGTCGAGGCGCTGCTGGACGGCTGCATGTACGAGATGAAGTGGTACACGCGGGAGATCTATTACCGGCTGATGGCCGCGGAGGCGCTGCCGCAGGAGGACAAGATACTCTATCTGGACTGCGACATCGTGGTCCTCGAGGACGTGGCGCGCCTCTACGCCGTGGAGCTGGGCGACAACCTGATCGGCGCGCTGCTGTTCGAGCCGGAATCGGCGCAGCGCATGACCGAGGCGCTGGGCGTGCCGGTGGGCTTTACGTTCAACTCCGGCGTGATGCTGTTCAACCTCGCCCAGTGGCGCGCCTGCGACGTGTTCGGCCAGTGCGTGGAGGTGCTGCGCAGGTTTCAGGGCAGGCTGCGCTACCCGGACCAGGACGCGCTGGCCATCGTGTGCGGCCACCGCGCCACGAACTTCGACGCGCGCTGGAACGGCATGACCTGCCTTGTCAACCGCCACGGCGTGTTTCAGGACGGCATCGTGCACCTGTTCTCCCGCGACAAGCCCTGG
>DXVG01000227.1 GCA_019409045.1 Clostridiales bacterium
TTGTTCTCTTTCGGAAGTGATTTTTGCGTTTGGGGGCTTTGTCAGCGCTCTGAGGGCCCGCCTTTCGCAGAAGGCGGGCCCTTGTGATCATCGCTTTATCGCATCGCCTCGCGCAGCGCGCGGAATATGGCCGCGGAGAGCTCGTCGTCCCCGAGGGACTTTTCCGGATGCCACTGCAATCCCAGAACGAAGCGGCTTCCAACGCCCTCGACCGCCTCGATGACGCCGTCCTGCGAGCGCGCCACGACGCGCAGGCCGTCGGCGACGCGGTCCACGCACTGATGGTGATAGCTGTTGACGCGCACGCGCTCCCGCCCCGCAATGGCGGCGAGGCGCGATCCGGGCTCGAGCGTCACATCGTGCCACACGGGGTCGTCCGAGGTCTCGGACACGCGGTGGCCCTCGATGTGCTGGCAGAGCGTTCCGCCGAGCGCCACGTTGAGAAGCTGCACGCCGCGGCAGATGCCCAGCACGGGTATGTCACGCGAGAGCACGAGGTCGGCCAGCGCAAGCTCGATCCGGTCGCGCCGCGCGTCCACGCGGCCGCAGTCCGGCCGGAGCGCCTGACCGTAGTGGACGGGATGGATGTCGCAGCCGCCGCTGAAGATCATGGCGTCCATGCTCACCACCAGCGGGTAGAGCGTGTCCAGCGGCGTATCGTGCATCACCGGCGCCACCTCCGCGCCGATGCGCTCGATGGCGTCCAGATACCCCTGCGGGAAGTACTGCGAGCCGTCCTTCCGGCTGTAGGGAAGCAGGCCCACGCGGGGGATTCCGCGCGTGTTGTTCATCGGCGCGTCTCTCCTTTCCGATAGGGGCGGCCGCAGGACAGGCGGCCCTCCGGGCAGCGGCCCGTGACCAGGCAGCTTGGCCCGCATTCGTCAAACAGCTCCGCGCAGCGCGCGCGCAGCAGGCCGAGCATCCGCCAGGCGACGGCGCGTATCTCCCACTGGGCGCGCTCGCATGTGCGCAGCCTGAAAAAGTGCGCAAGCTCGCGCGCGTTCATCGAAAACAGTATGTCCGCCGTGTGGCCGCTGAGCGCGCAGTAGGCCGCGTCCTCCATGGCGAGGCCGCGCGCGACCATCTCCCGCGCGAACGCGCTCTGCTCCCGGAAGGCGCTCTCGTAGGCCTCGCGCGCCTCCGGAACGGCGGCCACGGTGTCGGGCAGCACATAGCGGCCCCGGCAGAGCGCGTCCAGCGTGGGCATGAACAGCGGCGACTGCATGCGGTGGCGCGCAAAGTGCGTCACGCACGAGAGCGAAACGTCCCGCACGCAGAACACATGGTTCATAAGCTCCAGCTCGCGGGCGCGGCCGTCGCGGGGAAGCTCGGACATCGTCAGGCTGCGGCGCGTGAAGGCCAGCGCGCGCTCGAGTATCTTCCCGTCCTCCGGCCCGCAGAGCAGCTGTGCGTCCCCAACGGCGACCTGCGGCGCGGAAAACCCCTCCGGAGTGCGCGCGGGCGCGGTGGCGAAGGCGGCCGCGTCCTCGAGCGCGCCGGGGTAGAGGCGCTCAAACTGGTCCCTGAGCGACGCGCCCAGCGCGCGTATCTCGGCGCAGCGCGCGCCGTGCCCGTAGAGCATGGCGCCGAGCATGTGCGCAAGCTCGCGCGCGTTGAGCGTGACGTAGAAATTGCTTCGGAAGCAGTAGGGCAGCACGAAGCGCGCGTCCTCCCGCGGGATGCCCAGCTCCAGCAGGCGCGCGTACAGCGCAAACAGCGCCTCCATGCGCTCGCCGAAGCCCTCGGGCGCGCCCTCGGGCAGGACGTAGCCCGCGTCGGAGAAGTCCACATACCTGCGGGACTTGACCGTGAACGAGGCCAGGCGAAACTCTATGACGAACTGCTCGACCAGCACCGACACGTTGTCAAAGGCGACGCTCAGCGTCTGATGCTCGAGCACGGAGCGATGCCCCGAGGAGAGCACCTTGCCCACGAGCCGCAGATCCCGCTCCCCGCCGTCGGCCTTTTTGAGCACCTCCAGCGCGGAGCCGCCGGTGGTGGATATGCGCCCAGCGGAGGCGACCACGCGCAGCGCCTCCCGATTGTCCAGTATGATGACGGCCCTGCTGTTTTGCATGCGCTTCCCTCCCGACGATTTGACCGCTCCCATCATACCGTTTTTTGCCGCAAATTGCAAGCCGTTTCGCGCGAAAATCGGCGGCTGCGGCAAAACTGCGCGCGCATTTCACGGCGCGTTTCCCGCAATCGAACACAGTATGACAAATCTATGAATTTCGCCCGAGAACCCATATTTAGTGTTGACAAGCGAGGTCATACCACAATATAATGTGTCTGCACGCTTTCGCGCGCCCTACAAAAAACCGGAGGCAGCCCAGCAATGATTGATACGATCATCAAGCGAGACGGTCGCAAGGTCCCCTTCGATCCTCAAAAGATTTCCGATGCCATTATGAAGGCCTTTCAGGCCAGCAACAGCGCCAAGACCTATAAGACGGCCGAGGAGCTGACGCGGCAGGTGCTTCAGGAATTGGAGAAGAACGAGTCCATTGGCGAGCCGGGCGTGGAGGAAGTGCAGGATACCGTCGAACGCGTTCTGATCGAGAACGGCTTTGTGCGCACGGCCAAGAGCTATATACTCTACCGCGCCGAGCGCAGCCGTATCCGCGAGATGAACACGCGCCTGATGCGCATCTATGACGACATCACCAACAAGGCCGCCATCGAGTCCGACATCAAGCGCGAGAACGCCAACATAAACGGCGATACCGCCATGGGCGCGATGCTCAAGTATGGCTCCGAGGGCGCAAAGCAGTTCAACCTCATGTTCATCCTCAAGCCCGAGCACGCCGAAGCGCACCGCAACGGCGATATACACATTCACGACATGGACTTTCTCACGCTTACCACCACCTGCTGCCAGATCGACCTGATCTCCCTGTTCAAGGGCGGCTTCTCGACCGGGCACGGCTACCTGCGCGAGCCCAACGACATCTACTCCTACTCCGCGCTGGCCTGCATCGCCATACAGGCCAACCAGAACGACCAGCACGGCGGCCAGTCCATCGTCAACTTCGACTACGCAATGGCCGAGGGCGTGAAAAAGACGTTCCGCAAGCGCTACCGGGACAACCTCATCCGCGCGCTGGAGCTGATGCTGGACATCGAGGACGCGGAAAAGGACGGCCGCGCCATCGTGGACGCGCTCAAGGCGCGTGGCCTGACCCCCACGCTTGTGCAGAACGAGGACTATCGTCAGGCCGAGGCGGGCATACTGCTCGAGCGCGGCATCGCGCCCGAGGACGTGGAGCGCATACAGGCCTTCGCGCACAAAAAGGCCGTGGCCGAGACCGACCGCGCCACCTATCAGGCGATGGAGGCGCTGATCCACAACCTGAACACCATGCACTCCCGCGCGGGCGCGCAGGTGCCGTTTTCGTCGATCAATTACGGCATGGATACCTCGCCCGAGGGGCGAATGGCAATGCGCAATTTG
>DXVG01000228.1 GCA_019409045.1 Clostridiales bacterium
CTCCTGCGCCACGAGACGGCTACGGAGGCGCACTACCGGAGCCTGCACCCGCCGGAGATGTCCTTTGCCGCGCGCATGGAGTGCCTGAACGCGCTCAGGCGTGCGGGCTTTCAGACCGGCTGCGGCTTCATGGTCGGCTCGCCCGGGCAGACGGCGGAGCACCTGTCCAACGACCTTGCCTTCATTTCGCGCTTTCGGCCGGAGATGATCGGCATCGGCCCGTTCATCCCCCACCGCGACACGCCCTTTGCGGGCTGCGCCGCGGGCTCGGTCGAGGCGACGCTGCGGCTGATCGCCATATTGCGGCTGCTCGTGCCCGACGCGCTCATCCCCGCCACCACCGCGCTCTCCGCGCTGGACCCCAGGGGCTGCGAGCGCGGGCTTCTGGCCGGTGCGAACGTGGTCATGCCCAACCTCACGCCGCCCGCGCAGCGCGAGAAGTACGACCTGTACGCGGGCAAGGCCGACGCGGACGACGCAAGGCGCATCGACCGGCTTTGCGCGCGCATCGAGGGCATCGGCTACCGCGTATCGCCGGTGCGCGGCGACCACGCGGGCATATCATCCACCGACGGGGAAGCCAAGCTGACCCGAAAGAAAGGAGAAACGACATGTACGACCCTAATTCCATGAAGGCGGAGGAGTTCATCTGCCACGAGGAGATCGAGCAGACGCTGGCCTACGCGGACGCGCACAAGGACGACATGCCCCTCATCCGCGACATACTCGACAAGGCGCGGGCGTGCAAGGGCCTGTCCCACCGCGAGGCGAGCGTGCTGCTTGCCAACGACGACCCGGACGTGCAGGCGCAGGTCGAGCAGCTCGCCCGCGAGATCAAGCGCAAGTTTTACGGAAACCGCATCGTCATGTTCGCGCCGCTGTACCTGTCCAACTACTGCGTAAACGGCTGCGTGTACTGCCCCTACCACCGCCAGAACACGCACATCCCCCGCAAGAAGCTGACGCAGGAGGAGGTGCGCGCCGAGGTCGTCGCCCTGCAGGACATGGGCCACAAGCGCCTGGCCATCGAGGCCGGGGAGGACCCCGTGAACAACCCCATCGAGTACATACTCGAGAGCATCAACACCATCTACTCCATCAAGCACAAAAACGGCGCCATCCGCCGCGTCAACGTCAACATCGCCGCCACCACGGTGGAGAACTACCGAAAACTCCGGGACGCGGGCATCGGCACCTACATACTCTTTCAGGAGACCTACCACAAGGAGAGCTATGAAAAGCTCCACCCCACCGGCCCCAAGCACAACTACGCCTACCACACCGAGGCCATGGACCGCGCCATGCAGGGCGGCATCGACGACGTGGGGCTGGGCGTGCTCTACGGGCTGGAGCTGTACCGCTACGAGTTCGCGGGGCTGCTGATGCACGCCGAGCACCTCGAGGCCGTGCACGGCGTGGGGCCGCACACCATCTCCGTGCCGCGCATCAAGCGCGCCGACGACATCGACCCCTCCGCCTTCGACAACGGCATCAGCGACGAGATCTTCTTAAAGCTGTGCGCGCTCATCCGCGTGGCCGTGCCCTACACGGGCATGATCGTCTCCACGCGCGAGAGCCAGGCCGTGCGCGAGCGGGCCATCGACCTGGGCGTTTCGCAGATCAGCGGCGCTTCGCGCACGAGCGTGGGCGGCTACACGGAGGACGTGCGCCCCGTAGACACCGAGCAGTTCGACGTCTCCGACCAGCGCACGCTCGACGAGGTGGTGCTCTGGCTGATGGAGAACGGGCACATCCCCTCCTTCTGCACGGCCTGCTACCGCGAGGGGCGCACGGGCGACCGGTTCATGAGCCTGTGCAAGAGCGGGCAGATACAGAACTGCTGCCACCCCAACGCGCTTCTTACGCTGAAGGAGTTTTTGCAGGACTATGCGAGCGAGCCCACCCGGATCGCCGGGGAGCGCATGATCGTGCGCGAGCTTGCCAACATACCCAACGAAAAGGCGCGGGCGCGCACGCGCGAGTATCTGGACGCGATCGCGCGCGGCACGCGCGACTTGCGATTCTGATCTTGAGGTGAGCGCATGACGCAGGATATGAACCAGACGCCCTCGGCCAACCGCACGCGCATCGCGTTTTTCGGCATGCGCAACGCGGGCAAGTCCAGCGTGGTCAACGCCGTGACCGGCCAGGCGGTGTCCATCGTATCGCCCGTGGCGGGCACCACCACCGACCCCGTGCGCAAGGCCATGGAGATTCTGCCGCTCGGGCCCGTGCTCATCGTGGACACGCCCGGCCTGGACGACGAGGGCGAGGTCGGCGCGCTTCGGGTGTCCTCGGCGCTTCTGGAAATGGAGCGCGCGGACGCGGCGGTGCTGGTGGTGGACGCCGCCAGAGGGCTCTGCCCGCAGGACAGGCAGCTTCTGGAGCGGCTGGACAGGGCGGGCGTCCCCCACATCACGGTCTACAACAAGTGCGACCTCGCGCGCCCGGAGCTCTCGCCGGGCGAGATCGCGGTGAGCGCAAAGACCGGCGAGAACATACCCGCGCTGCGCGACGCGCTGGCCGGGCTGGTGCGCGAGGCGCCCGGCGGCGGGCGGCGGCTTCTGGGCGACCTGCTCGCCCCCGGCGACGCGGTGGTGCTGGTCACGCCCATCGACGAATCCGCGCCGAAGGGGCGCATGATCCTGCCGCAGGTGCAGGCGCTGCGCGACGCGCTCGACGCGGGCGCGTACTGCGCCGTGGCGCAGCCGGAGGCGCTGCCCGCCGTGCTGGCGGCCATGCCGCGGCCGCGGCTGGTGGTGACCGACTCGCAGGCGTTCGGCGCGGTGGCCCGGATCGTGCCGCCGGAGGTGCCGCTGACATCGTTTTCGATACTGTTCGCGCGCTTCAAGGGCGTGCTGGGCGCGGCCGTGCGCGGCGCGGAGGCGCTGGACGGCTTGCGCGACGGCGACCGCGTGCTCATCAGCGAGGGCTGCACGCACCGCCGCCAGTGCAAGGACATCGGCAGCGTGAAGCTGCCCGCGTGGATCGAGGGCCGCACCGGCAAGTCGCTGCACTTCGCGTTCACCTCGGGCGGGGAGTTCCCGCGCGATGTGTCGGACTGCGCGCTGGTGGTGCACTGCGGCGGCTGCATGCTCGGCGAGCGCGAGGTGCTGCGCAGGCTCTCCGTCGCGCAGGCGTGCGGCGTGCCCTTCACCAACTACGGCGTGCTCATCGCGCACATACACGGCATACTGCGCCGGAGCCTGTCCCCGTTCCCCGAGTATTAGAGGCGCAAAAGGCCCCTCCGCTCATGATGGCGGAGGGGCCTCAGAGCGCTGACAAAGCCCCCAAACGCAAAAATCACTTCCGAAAGAGAACAAGCGGAAGTGATTTTTGCTTCCTGCGTCAGCTTCGCCTGCAAACTACGGTCACTTACGTCTATGTAAGCTCCCTTGTTTGCAAGCTCGCTTCCTTGGCTTGCGGGCTTTCTCAACGCT
>DXVG01000229.1 GCA_019409045.1 Clostridiales bacterium
GGCTTGCGGGCTTTCTCAACGCCCTGGCAGTCTGTTGACTTTGTCAACATCCTGAAGCCAAAGCGGACGCACAGATCGTCCGCTTTGGCTTTATCTTTGTCTCCCGCGGCTACAGCCCCGTCCGGTCGATGCGCACGCACACGCGCTCGTCCGGTGCGCTGTTGCCGAACGCGTCCTGTCCGTGCTCCGTGTACCGCTCCACCACCAGCACGTCCGCGCTCTCGGCGCGCAGGCGCATGTATCCCGTGCGCAGCGCGCGGCTTTCGCGGCGGCGCAGCGAGGGCTCGCGCATCTTCTCGGTCAGGTCGGCGTCCTCGCGGCCCCAGGGGAACGTCCTTCGGCAGAACGGGTCGGCCATGCCGGTCACACCCGCCTCGTCGCCGTAGTACACGCAGGGCATGCCCGGCAGCGCGCACACGAGCGTCCAGGCGGCGATCAGGCGGCGCTTGCCGCGCTCATACTGCTCCTTCGTCAATTCCAGCGGGAAGCGGTAGCGGCGCTCGGGCTGCATGTTCGCGCAGTCCGCCAGCACATTGATGGTTCGAGGCTTGTCGTGGCTGCCCAGCAGGTTCATCTGCGAATAGAAGAACGACGCGGGCATGCTCTCGCGCATGGCCTCTATGCGCCGCGCCAGCCGGAAGGCGTCCTCCCGGAAGGTGAAGAAATTCAGCACCGCCTCGCGCAGCGGATAGTTCATCACGCTGTCGAGCGTGTCGCCCGCGCAGTAGCAGCGCGCCTCGCCGTAGGCGATCTTGTTGGTCGGGTCCTCCCAAACCTCGCCGATGAGCGCGGCCTCGGGGTCGGTCGCGCGCGCGCGGCGGCGCAGCTCGCGCAGAAACGGCATCGGCAGCTCGTCCGCCACGTCCAGCCGCCAGCCGGAGGTGCCGGCCTGTATCCAGTGCGCCACCACGCCGTCCTCGCCGTTGATGAACGCGCGATAGCTCTTGTCCATCTCGTTTACGTTGGGAAGCGTCGTAAAGCCCCACCAGCAGTCGTAGTCCTTCGGCCAGTTCCGGAACCGGTACCACGCGCGATAGGGGCTCTTTTCGTCCCGATAGGCGCCGACGCGCTCGCCGTAGGTGCCGTACTTGTTGAAGTACACGCTGTCCGCGCCGGTGTGGGAAAACACGCCGTCCAGTATCACGCGGATGCCGCGCGCCTTCGCCGCCGCGCACAGCGAGCGCAGGTCCTCCTCCGTGCCGAAGGAGGGATCGACCTGCATGTAGTTGCCCGTGTCGTACTTGTGGTTGGAGGGCGAGCGGAAGATGGGGTTGAGGTAGAGCACCGTCACGCCCAGGCCCTGTATATAGGGCAGCTTTTCCTCGATGCCGCGCAGATTCCCGCCGAAGAAGTCGTTGGCGGAGCGCTCCTGCGCGTCCAGCTCGAGGTTGAGGTCCGGCCAGTCGTACCAGTCGTCGTGGTAATACGCCCACGGCGCGAGCGCGGCGGGGTCCACCTCGCCCGAGCGATGAAAGCGGTCGACCATGATCTGCATCATCGTCGCCTCGCGCATCCACGCGGGGCCCTCGCCCGCGGGGTCGTATACGGTGATCTGATAGCTGGGCGGCTCGCAGCCGTAGACCTCGCCCGCGCCGTAGCAGTGGTCGCGCGCGTCGCCGTAGTACAGCGGCAGGCTGGGGCACCTGCGCAGCCCCTCGTCCGCAAGCGCAGAGGAATCAAGAGCCGCGCGCAGCGCCTCTGAATCGTCGTATTCGAGTATGAAGAAGTACCACAGGCTGCCTGCGTCCTCGGGCAGCGCCGCCTCGCAGGTGAACACGTCCTCGCCCGGGCGCGGCGCGATGGCGTCGGGCCGCTCCACGCGGCGCGGCCCGTGCTCGGGAAACGCGGCGGGATCGACGCACACGCGCGCCATGGGGACGCGCCACTCGCGGCCGTCCTTCCAGAGCCTCAGCGTCGCGCTTTTTGCGCCGTCTGCGCGCACGGAGAGGCGAACCGTCTCACCCAACGGACGCGCGCCTCCGGGAAAGCGAAAGCGCGCGTCGCGGGAATCGTGGAAGATCACAGATCCAACGGCTCCAGATGCCAGATGTTCTGGTTGTACTCCGCAATGGTGCGATCCGCGGCGAACACGCCGGACTTGGCGGTGTTGAGGATCGCCATCTTTAGCCAGCGGTCGCGGTCGCGGTAGGCCTCGCCCACGCGGCGCTGCGTGGACAGGTACGCGGGCAGGTCCTTGAGCACGAAGTACGGGTCGGCCATGCCGCCGCCGTCTCCAAACAGCAGCGCGTGGTACAGCTCCTGGAACAGCTGATGGTTCTCCGGGCAGAGCGTGCCGTTGATGAGCTGGTCCATCGCCCTGCGAATGGCGGGATTGGTCTCGTAGATCTCGCTCGCGCGGTACTTGGAGTAGCCCTCCTCCACCTCGGAGGCGCGCAGGCCGAAGATGAATATGTTTTCATCGCCCACGGCGTCGTGTATCTCGCAGTTCGCGCCGTCCATCGTGCCGATGGTGACCGCGCCGTTCATCATGAACTTCATATTGCCGGTGCCGCTGGCCTCCTTGCCCGCGGTGGAGAGCTGCTCGGAGATCTCCGTGGCCGGCATGAGGATCTCGGCCAGGGACACGCAGTAATTCTCCAGGAAGACTACGTTGATCAGCTTCGAGGCGCGCGGGTGCTTGCGGATCAGCTCGCCGATGGAATTGATCAGCTTGATGATCAGCTTGGCGCGGTAGTAGCCCGGAGACGCCTTCGCGCCGAACAGGTAGGTGCGCGGCACATAGTCGGCGTTGGGATTGTCCACGATGGTGTTGTAGTACATCAGTATGCCCAGCGCGTTCATCAGCTGGCGCTTGTACTCGTGCAGACGCTTGGCCTGCGTGTCAAACACCGTATCCGGGGAGATCAGCGCGCCCTGATGCGCGAACACGAAGCGGGAGAGCCGCTCCTTGTTGGCGTACTTGACCTTGTCGAACTTCTCGCGGAAGGCCGCGTCCTCGGCAAAGGGCACAAGCTCCTCCAGCCGCTGCGGCTCGCGCCGCCAGGCCTGGCCGATGGCCTCGTCCAGCAGCGCCGAAAGCTTGGGGTTGGCCTGGATCAGCCAGCGGCGATGGGTGATGCCGTTGGTGATGGAGACGAACTTGCGGGGCTGGAGCATCGCGTAGTCGCGGAAGGTCTGCTTGCGGAGGATGTCGGTATGTATGGCCGACACGCCGTTGACCGAGTGCGTAAAGGCCACCGCGAGGTTGGCCATCTGCGCCTGACCGTAGGCGAGGATGGACATGTGCGCGATGCGGTCCCACTGGCCGGGGAAGGCGTCCCACAGATCCTGGCACAGTCGGCGGTTCATCTCGTTGAGGATCATGTAGATGCGCGGAAGCTGCACGCGCAGCATGTCCTCCGGCCAGCGCTCCAGCGCCTCCTGCATGACGGTGTGGTTGGTGTAGGCGAACGTGCGGTAGCAGATG
>DXVG01000023.1 GCA_019409045.1 Clostridiales bacterium
GCGCGGGCATTGCGGACAGGGAGCTGTGCGGCCTCTGCGTGGCGCTGCGCGGCGATGAGGCCGGCGCGGAGGCGCGCCTGCGAAGGATACGTTGCTGTCTGATGGAGAGCTTGCACCAGCGGCAAAAGGTGCTCGACGATTTGGACAACTATGTGGACGCGATCCGCAAGGCGCGCGCGTCCAAAGGCGAACGGAAAAAGGAGGTCACCCATTGATGAACAGGACATTGGTCGCTTACTTCTCCGCCATCGGCGCGACGGCCCGCCTCGCGGCGACGCTCGCCAGAGCTGCTGGGGCCGACCTGTTTGAGATCCGGCCCGCCCGGGCGTACACTGGGGCCGACCTTGACTGGCGCGACGCGAAAAGCCGCTCCTCCCTGGAGATGAAGGACGCCTCCGCCCGCCCCGCCATCGCCGCGCGCGTGGAGGACATGGCGCGCTACGACACCGTGTTTGTGGGCTTTCCCATCTGGTGGTATCAGGCCCCGCGCATCATCGAGACGTTTCTGGAATCCTACGACTTTTCCGGCAAGACCATCGTCCCCTTTGCCACTTCCGGCGGAAGCGGCATGGGCAGGACCGTCGAGATCCTCGCCGCGCTGACCGACGAGACGGTCAACTGGGTCGAGGGCACGCGCTTCTCCCCCTCCGCCACGGCCGAGGAGGTCGCCGCGTGGCTCACGCAGAAGGGCGTATCACCCTTCGTCGCCGAGTAATAAGGAGGGCTTTCAAATGGCAGTTCGGCAGACCGCAGGGCGCGACGCGCTGGGGGATTTCGCCCCGAAATTCGCGCAGCTCAACGACGACGTGCTCTTTGGCGAGGTGTGGAGCCGGGAGGACAGACTCTCCCTGCGCGACCGCTCGCTGGTGACGGTGGTGGCGCTGATGGCGCAGGGGCTGACGGATCCCTCCTTCCTCTATCACCTGCAAAGCGCGCGGAAAAACGGCGTGACGCGCGGCGAGATCGCGGAGGTCCTCACGCACGCCGCCTTCTATGCGGGCTGGCCCAAGGCGTGGGCCGCCTTCAACATGGCCAGGGAGGTCTGGCCGGAGGCAGAGGCGGAGGGCGGGGCCCTGCGCGCCCACGCCGCCTCGATGGTGTTCCCCGTCGGACAGCCCAACGACGCCTTCGCGCAGTACTTCATCGGCCAGAGCTACCTCGCGCCGCTGTCCACCCGGCAGGTGGGCGTGTTCAACGTGACCTTCGAACCGGGCTGCCGCAACAACTGGCACGTCCACTGCGCCGACGAGGGCGGCGGGCAGATACTGGTGTGCGTGGCCGGGCGCGGCTGGTATCAGGCGTGGGGCGAGACCGCGCGGGCGCTGGCCCCCGGAGACGTTGTGAACATACCCGCGGGCGTGAAGCACTGGCACGGCGCGGCGAGGGACAGCTGGTTTTCCCACCTGGCCGTGGAGGTGCCCGGCGAAAACGGCCGGACGCAGTGGCTGGAGCCGGTGACCGACGCGCAGTACGCCGCCATATAGCGCAGACCTCGCCGCGCGCACAGTCTCGCCCGGGCCGGTGCGCAGCGCCTCGCCCTCGACGCATGAATGTGCTCCTTCCCAATATAGAAGGCCCATGCGGCTTATGATGTTGTCCAGGCCGATGCCCGGGACGGCGATCAGGCGCGGCCCTGCCCATTGTGCGGCATGGCCTGCATAAGGGGCACGGCAGCCCGCCAAAGTCTGTCCGGGGTTCGCGGCCCCCTGCCCTTGCTCAGCGCGCTTGATGACGCCGCTTGGAAAGCTGGCCTTCAAACCATTTGATGAGATAACAGATAATCCGAACCCATTTCCTGTCGGAAACAAGTTCGGATTATATTGGTTTGGTGCGGTCGACGGGACTTGAACCCGTACGGTCTCCCACACGCCCCTCAAACGTGCGCGTATGCCAATTCCGCCACGACCGCAGAACGTTTATATTATATTCGGTCGATGGGGTTTTGTCAAGTGCATAGGGAAATTTTTTCGGCAGTTTCCTGTCAAAATGCACGTCCTCGGGACTTCTGCGTCCACTTTTGCTGCGCGTCACCGTCACCACCATAGCCGTCCGCGGATGCGTTTCAGGACCGGCAGGCCGGCTGGGAGGGCGGCATGCGCATGATCAGGGCGCTGTGCGGGGCGGGCGAGGCGCACGGGGGCTGATCGTCGCGAGGCACGCGCTCAGGCCCAGTCGAAGTTCTCGCGGCCCGCGCCCAGTTCAAAGTGATACCTGCCGATGCCCAGGTCGACGCCCGCGAAGCGCCCACTGTCGCAGGCGAGGCTGACCCTGCGGCCCTCGCCCCGGACGGTGTAGGCCTGCCGGTTCAGCGCCGTGGGCGCGAGCAGGAGCGCCTCCACGCCGTCGAGGAACCACTGCGGCGCCTCCCCCTGATAGCTGCTGATCTCGCTGGCGGGCCTGGACTTGTGCGGCGCGCCCTGCGTGCTTCCGTAGCCCACGGCGATGACGCCGTTGACGTGCGCGTCCCTGGCCTCGAGGTGCCGGAGCGCGCCCCTTGCGTGAAACATGCCGCCGATCCACCAGGTGTTCAGCCCCAGCGTCTGCGCGTAGAGGATCAGGTCCGCGCCGCAGTAGCCGAGCTTTTCGTCCAGACCCGGCGCGTCGTCGCCCGCCAGGACGATATAGTTGTTCACGCCGCGGCCCAGCAGCTTCGCCAGCGCGCCCAGGCCGTCGTCGCTTTGCGTCGCCAGCGCCATGCACAGGCCGTGCTCGCGGTTGTTTTGCGCGATGCGCGCGCAAAGCAGCTCCGTGGCCTCGGCGGAGAGGGGCCTGTCCAGATACCGGCGCACCGTGTGCCTTGCCTTCATCGCTTCCTGAATCGTCATTTCGCTCTCCTTTCACTCCCGGCATCCCCGCCGGCGCGCATGGCCGCGTTCGCCTTGGAGACGATCCGCGTCAGCTGGCGCATGTCCTCCTCGCCGAGCATGGCCGCCACCCGCGCAAGCCGCCTGTCGGCCTCCGCGTCCTTTTCCCGCAGCGCCGCCTCTCCGGCGGGCGTGAGCGCAAGCAGCAGATTGCGCCGGTTTGCCGGGTCGGTTTTTCGCTCGATCAGGCCGCGCCGCTCCAGCGAGGAGAGCATCTGCGAGACCGCCGCCTTGCTGACGGCGAGGTAGTCCCGAATGTGCGCAAGGTCCACGCTTCCGCCCTGGGAGGCAAGCGTCTCGCGCATCAGTATGTACTCGGCCATGCTCACGCGCGCGCCGCCCGGCTCCGCGGGCCTGCGAAGCTCCTCCCCCAGCAGGCGCCTGAGCAGAAAGAGCGCGTGCAGAAACGCGCGGTCGCGCTCGCTGGGCACGGCGATCCCCCCAATCGTTCATGTCTTTACGGTTAAACACTTAACTATCATAGCACGCAAACGCGCGCATGTCAACCCCTTGTCCGCTGAGGCGCGGTGAGCGGCGATCGCGGCCCGTTGCCTGCGCGGGTGGACGGCACTTCGGCCGTTCGGGGGCTGAGAAATCGCCCCCCGGAAAGGGGAGGCGATTTTGGGCGGTCGTGCGGGGCGGTTTGGGGAAAAAGGGTCAGGCCCGGGCGCCCCGCTGCGCCGATTGGGCGGTCGTGCGCGGCTATACGACGCTCTTGCCATGCGACAGCTTGTTGAAGATCAGCAGGGCGATGATCGTGGTGACCGTCAGTATCGTCGCCAGCGCCGAGGCCTGGCCGTATGCGTCGTTGGTGACGGCGTTGAATATGGCCACGGAGATGGTGCTTGTGCGCCCGGTATAGAGCACGAGCGTCGAGGACAGCTCGTTGATGCAACTGATGAAGCTGAGCACGGCGCCGGAAAGCACGCCGGGCAGCATCAGCACCACCGTGGTCTTGAAAAACGTCTTCATCGGCGGCACGCCCAGGCTGATGGACGCCTCCTCCACGCTGTTCTCAATCTGGTAGAGTATGCCCACCGACGAGCGCATGGTGTATGGAAGTTTGCGGATCGAATAGGAGATGATGATGATCCACATGGTGCCGGTGAGTATGATCGGGCCGGTGTTGAACGCGGAAATCAGCGTAATGCCCAGGACCGCGCCGGGGATGACGTAGGGGAACATGAGCACCATGTCCAGGTAGCCCACGATCCTCCCCTTTCTGCGCACCACCAGATAGGAGCCAAGCATGCCGATGAGCACGATCAGCGCAATGGCGATGATGGCAAAGACAAAGGAATTGCGAATGTTGGTCGACAGCTTATTGACCACGGCCCTGTAGCTTTCAAGGCTCCAGCCGTCGGTGAACACCGGGCCGTTGGTCGCCCGGAAGGACTGGACGAACACGGTCAGCTGCGGCGCGACCGCCAGGAGCGAGAACAAAAACAGCACCAGCGACAAGAGCGCGCGCTTTACGGGCCTGAGCTCGATGACCTTCGGCGGGCGCAGCGCGCTCATGTTGTAGCTCTTTCGGTCGACGAAGCGCTTTTGGATGAACAGCACCGTGAGCGACACGATGGTGATCAGCACGCTCAGCGAGGCGGCAAAGCTCGTATTGGAGCCGACCTCGTTCATAAATTCTTTGTAGATGACGACCGGCAGTGTCGTATAGCCCTCGCCGATCAGGCGCGGCGTGCCGAAGTCCGCCAGCGCGGTCATGAACACCATCAGCGCGCTGGAGAGAATCGTCGGCATGATGACCGGCAGCGTCACCTTGCGGATGCGGTGGAACCCGGCGACGCCGAGGTTCTCGCTGGCCTCCTCCAGCGAGGAATCAATGCTGCTCAGCGCGCCGGACACATACAGGTACACCATTGGGAACAGCTTTAGCGTAAACACGAGCAGTATGCCGCCAAAGCCGTATATGGAGCCAAATTCTATGCCGATCTTCTCCAGCAGTTGCGTGATGACGCCGTTGCGGCCCAGCAGCGTGATCCAGGAATAGGCGCCGATGAAGGGCGGCGAGAGCATGGACAACACGATCATGATGTTGATCAGGCGCTTGCCGTAAAACTTATAGCGCGTGCCGATATAGGCCAGCGGCACGCCTATGGCAACCGCCAGGATGGTTGTACATACGCACACCTTCAGGCTGTTGACGAGCGCGTTGCGGTAGTAGCGCTTTGTAAAGAAGCGCACATAGTTGTCAAATGTGAACGCCGCCTCCTCCGTGTGAAAGCTCGACAGGAACAGCTTGCCAAACGGAAAGATGATGAAGATCGTGGTAAAAATCAGCAACAGGAGCACGACGATCGTCCAGAAATTGAATTTGTCCATGTGCAGACGTTCATAGAGCTTGCGCCGTGGCCGCCCGATGTTCTGCATAGTTCTCACCTCCGATGGAATTGCCCGCTTGCGTCAGTACGCCATGACGGATCTTCCGTCCTCACGGTCAAACACCGTAATCCTCTCCGCATCCGGGATCACGCTCACAGGCGTGCCGATCTTCCAGCGCTTGCCGAGGCTCTGCGTGTCCTTGACCTCGATCACCGGCCCGCCGTCGAGCTGCACCTCGTAATCCACGAAATTGCCAAGGAAGGTGACCATGTTGACCGTGCCCGTCAGCTCGCCCTCGCGCGCCGGTTCGAGCCGCACGTTTTCCGGACGGATGGACACCGTAACCGGCCCTTCAAATCCGGAGCGGATGGACACGGGCAGCGTCTTTTTGCCGAGCAGCTCCACCGAGCCCTGCCTTGCAAAGCCGTCGACAAACCCGGACACGCCGATGAATCCGGCGACAAACGTGTTGACCGGGCGCGTATATATCTGCTCCGGCTCGCCCACCTGCTCCACATGGCCGTCGTGCATTACGGCGATGCGGTCGGATATGGCGAGCGCCTCTTCCTGATCGTGCGTGACATAGACGGTTGTGATGTTCAGGCTCATCTGCAGTTTCTTGATGCTCGTGCGCATCTGAACGCGCAGCTTGGCGTCCAGGTTGGACAGGGGCTCGTCCATCAGAAGCACCGCGGGGTGGATGACCACCGCGCGCGCCAGCGCCACGCGCTGCTGCTGTCCGCCGGAGAGCTGAGAGGGCTGCCGGTCGCGGTATTCTGAGATCGCCATCAGCTCCAGCCCCTCGTTTACGCGCCTTTCCAGCTCCTCGCCCTTGATTTTGCGCGCCTTGAGGCCGTAGGCCACGTTTTCCCGAACCGAGAGGTGCGGAAAGATGGCGTAATTCTGAAACACCATGCCGATGTTGCGGCGGTGCGCCGGAATGTGGTTGATCTCCTTGTCGTTGAAGTAGATAGTGCCCTCGTCGATGGTGTTGAAGCCCGCGATCATGCGCAGCAGCGTCGTCTTGCCGCAGCCGGAGGGGCCGAGCAGCGTAAAAAATTCCCCCGCCCGGATTTCCAGGTCGACGCTGTCCACGGCGCGGACGAGATTGTCGTATATCTTGGTGGCGGAGGCGATTCGGACGGTCTGGCTCATAATTTCACTCCTTTGAAATGTCGGAAGGGGCGCCCGCATGCGGGACACCCCTCTCCTGCAACGGCCTTTGCTCATGTGCTGCAGGTGCGACGCCGTTGACCCGCACCGCATTGCCGCGACATGCCGGCCGGAAGTGGCGGGAGCGACGGTGTATGCGCTGCGTCGTCCGCCTTATCCGAGCTCGGCCACATAGTCGAGCCAGGTGTCCTTGAATTCCTGCTCATGCGAGGTGGACCAGTCAAAGTCGTAATCGACGAACTTGATCTCCTCCATGGGGGTCATGCTCTCGGCCACGGGGATGTCCGTGCGCGAGGAGCGGCGGTTGAGCGCTGCGAGCTGGGACTGCACCTCGGCGCTGAGCACGAAGTCCACGAACTGCTGCGCGCTGTTGAGGTTGCGGCAGTTTGCGACGATGGCCACCGGAGAGGGAGCGGAATAGGTGCCCTCCTCGGGGTAGACGATCGCGATGGGCTCGCCCGCGTCGATGTAGCGAAGCGCCGCTTCCTCGTAGGTCATGCCGATCATGTACTCGCCCTCGGCAACCCCCTTGTAGACCGCAGAGGAGCTGGAGAGTATCTTGCCCTCCAGGGCGTCTACCAGCTTATAGACAAAGTCGTATCCGCCGCCGTCCGTGCCATAGGCGTTGATGATTCCCATGATCACGCCGTAGCTGGAGGAGGAAGACGTGGGATCGGCGCACGCGATCTGCCCGCGGTACTGCTCATCGAGCATGTCCTCCCACTTCGTGGGCGCATCCTCGGCCGCGACCATTTCCGTGTTGTAGACCATGACCATCGGCTCAATGTCGAATGCGTGCCACAGGGAGCCCTCGCCCACGGCGGACGGCATGAGCATATCCACCTCGGCGGGCGTGTAGGCCTGGAACAGGTCGGAATTGGCGACGTAGGTGTCGGCGACGCCGCCCCAGATGATGTCCGCCTGCGGGTTGCCCGCCTCGGCCTTCACCTTGGCAAACAGGTCGGAAGTGCCGCCCTGCACCAGCTCGCACTTGATGCCCGTGGCTTCCTGGAACTGCTCGATGATCGGGTCGGCCCATTCCGTGGAATGCGAGTAATAGATCGTGAGCGTTCCGGTCTCCTCCGCCTCCTGCGCAAATGCCGCGCCGCCGAGCGCCAGCAACACAGCGAGCACCAATGTGATCAGTTTCTTCATCCTTTTCATCCTCCATTCGATATTGACCTTTCAGTCTTTATTTAAGATTAGCGCAAACATATGTAAAATTCAACCAGACAAACCGGCACATTTCCCGGACAAACCGGCATACTTGCGTTTTTTTCTTTACATTTCAGGGCTTTTCCGCTAAACTGATAGACAGAAACGGGGGAGCGAACATGAGGTTTCGGCACAGCTATTTCAGTCGCCTTTTTGGCTATACGCTGCTGTTGAGCGTGCCGCTCATACTGCTTACAGGCTTTTTGATCATCGCCTTTTCCGCATCGTCCATCCACAGCGGCATGGAGGCGCAAACGCTCGCAGGCGTGCAGGCCGTTTCCTCGGAGCTGGACGGCCTGCTGGCCGGGTGCGACGAGGTCATTCAGGAATTGTCGCAGGATTCGCAGATTCGTGAATTCCTGCGCGGCGGCGCGGTCACGCGCTACGAGGCCGCGCGCGCTCTCTATCTGTCCGGCGTCAACCTGCCCGAGGGCGTGATGGTGCACCTGATGCGCGTCAGCGACGGGGAGCTCGTGTCCACGGACACGCCCTCGGCGCTGTTCCAGCCGGAAAATTACAACCCCGACTACACCATATTCAAGCGCATGCGCCATTCCACGCAGACGCAGACCTATACGTCGGTCAAGGGCATCATGCTTCACGCGGACACGCGCGTGGTCATGGGGCGCGCGACGCACGACCAGGGCGACGTCTCCGGCTATGTGCTGGTCGAGATATCGCGCAGGGCGCTCGAGACCGTTGCCGACAGCTACGCCTTTGCCGCAAACAGCCCGATCTTTATCATGGATAACTACGACGTTGTGCTCTACAGCACGCTCGGCGAGGAAGCGGAGGGGCTGAACAAGCTGGATTACAACTGCGATTTTGCAAACATATGGGCGGCAGAGCGCACAGGCTTTCTGGAGAGCGCCGGCCTGTGCTTCAGCCGCGCGGACATGGCCGGATATGCGATCGTGGCCGAGGTCTCGGACGACCTGGTGCGCGGCATATTCTCCTCTGCTTCGCAGGCAGTCGTCCCCGTGCTGGCCGCAAGCATATTCATCGGGATCGGCTTTGCCTATGTCATGGCGCGCGGCGTGTCTGCGCCGGTGCGCCGCCTGACCGACGCCATGGGCGAGGTGGAGCGCGGGAACTTCCGCGCCACCGTGCCCGTCACCAGCAGCGACGAGATCGGCCGCCTCAGCGCCGCCTTTAACCACATGCAGCGCCAAATCGAATCCCTGATCCACAACATCGAGGAAAAGCAGCGCAACCTGCGCGTCGCGGAGATCAACGCGCTCTCCCTGCAGGTGAATCCGCACTTCTTATACAACACGCTCGACCTCATCAAGTGGAACATCAAGCTCGAACGCACGCAGGAGGCGGCGCACATCGTCGTCCAGCTCGGCAAGCTGCTTCGGCGCCTGATGAACAACCGCGAGGAGATCGTTTCCGTCGCGGAGGAGCTGGAGCTGGTGCAGGCCTACCTGGAGATACAGCGCACGCGCCATGAGGGCAGGCTCAGCGTGCGCTTTGAGATCGCGCAGGATGTGTATGACGCGCACATCCCCAAGCTGGTTTTGCAGCCGCTGATTGAAAATGCCATTGTACACGGCCTGGAGAACAAATTGGAGGGCGGCGAGCTGGCGCTGAGCGCCGTGCGGGACGGCGCATACCTGCGCTTTGTCGTACAGGACAACGGCGCGGGCATGAGCGCGGAGAAGCTCAAGAGCGTACAGCGCCTTCAACCAAACGGCATGTACAACATCGGCCTGAGCAATGTGCATGAGCGCGCCCGCCTCTATGGGGACGCGCGCTGCGGGCTGAGCATACGCAGCGCATTGGGCGAAGGCACGACCATCACGCTCACGCTCCTGGCGCTCGAGAGGGAGGAAGAATGATGTTTCGCGCGGTTTTGATCGAGGATGAAACGCTGCTTCGGCACGGCCTTTTGATGACCACGCCGTGGAAGGAGCTCGGCTTTGAAGTGGTGGGCGACGCGGCGGACGCCGTGGAGGGGGAGCGGCTGATCCTGCAGACGCGACCGGATCTGGTCGTCACCGACATACAGCTTCCGCAGGTCTCCGGCCTGGACCTGATCGAGCGGCTGAACGAGCGGCTGCCCTGCGATTACATCATCATCTCCGGACACGACGCCTTTTCCTATGCGCAGCGCGCGATCTCGCTGGGCGTGAAGGCGTATCTGCTCAAGCCGATCGACGACGCGGAACTTGCCAACGCGCTTGAGAAGGTGCGCGCGGATATTGCCCGGCGCAAGCGCATAGAGCGCTCGCTCGCCGCCGAGCCCCTCGCGCGCCGCGGGGAGCCGACGCTGGGCGACCGCTACCTCGACGCGGCGATGCGCCAAATGCGCGGCAACCTCGCCTCCGCGCTCACCGTGCGCAGCGTGGCCGACGCGCTGTGCATCAGCGAGAGCTATCTGTCCAAGCTGTTCAAGCGCAAGGTCGGCCGGCCCTTTCTGGATGTGCTTACGCAGGTGCGCATGGAAGAGGCCGCGCGGCTGCTGCGCACGACCAACATGAGGGTGTATGAGATTGCGGACGCGCTGGGGTATCGCGACGCCGAGTATTTCAGCGGGCTGTTTCGCAAGTTCGCAGGCGTAACGCCATCCGAATACAAGCGGCAGCGGTGAATCGCCCGCCCGGCTCAGAACAGCTCGTACTGCGCCTCGATGTGCGCCCAGGCGTCCAGAAACGCCTCGCCCTGCGCGTCGGAGGCGATCAGGCGCACGGCGGCGCGCACGGCGCGCACAAATTCCGGGTCCAGCCCGCGCGTTCCGAAGCGCGACAAGGGGCACATCGCCCGGGCGCGGCGGTCGATCTTCACGCCCCAGCCGTCCCGCTTTCGCACGGGCGTGAGCGGGAAGATGCGGCAGGCCAGCGGCCTGTCTTCGCGGCGGCAGCGGCCGTCGCAGACGTAGATGGGCGCAAGGCCGTCGCCCGCCCCGGGGAGCAGCGCTTCCTCGCCGGGAAACAGGTACATGCCGCCCTGCCCGTCCTCGTCGGGCCGGCAGCACGCCGCGCCGCACAGCGCGCCGCAGTCGAACGTCAGCGGCGTCCGCTCCCCGATCAGCGCCCGCGCGCGCAGTACGAGGTCCGTGTCCATGGCTTTCCCTCCCGCAGCGTGGCTTTTTGGGAATGATACCATGCGTAAATTGTAAAGTCAACCGTTCTCCCCTTGCTTTTTGGGCGCGCGCGTTGTATAATGTGCGTGTCCAAGAAAAGGAGGTGTATCTTTCATGGCATATGTGATCAGCGACGATTGCATCGCGTGCGGCGCGTGCGCAGAGGAGTGCCCGGTTTCGGCGATCTCCGAGGGCGACGGCAAGTACGTCATCGATGCGGGCACCTGCATTTCCTGCGGCGCTTGCGCGGGCGTCTGCCCGGTTTCCGCTCCCCAGGAGGGCTAAGACCCGGTAAAGGCAAAATTCCGTCCCCTTCCCTTGGGGGACGGTTTTTTTGTCGGCGCTTTGTGACAATATTTCGGCAAATGCCGCATATTCGCGTTCCGCGGCAGGATTGCCCGGGCTTTTCCCAGAATATCATATAGATTATATGTAGAAAAACCATTCGATACCAAAGCATTCGGAGGCCGTAGATGACGATAACGCGGGCGCGCCTTGCGCGCATGGGCATGAGGCTGGCGGCGGCGCTGGCGTGCTTGGCGCTGCTGCTGGCGGCCTGTCCCCTGCCCGGCCTGCGCGCGCTGGCGGCCTCGGACGGCATGATCCGCGTGCTTTTGACGCGGCTGGGCACGCGCTCGAGCCTGACGTTCGTGCCAAGCTGCGCCTACTACGTCAACGGCAACACGGACTTTCCCATCCCGGCGGGGACGTCGGCCACGGTATCGGTCGCAGACGGCGCGCTGACGCTGAGCATGGACGGGCAGACGTATCCCCTGGGCGGGAGCTGCACGCTCGCGCGCGGGCAGAGCGGCAACGTGGGGCTGCGCTTCACATCGCCCTCGATGTCCAACGTGTTCGCGGGCGACCTGATCCTCTCCGCGTCCGGCGGCTCGCTGACGCCGATACTCAACATATACATCGAGGACTACCTCTACGGCGTGGTGGCCTACGAGATGTCCAACTCCTGGCCGCTGGAGGCGCTCAAGGCGCAGGCCGTGGCCGCGCGCAATTACGCGCTGCGCTGCATGTCCTCGCGCGCATCGCGCGCCTATCACGTCGTGGACAACACCTCCGACCAGGTGTTCAAGGGCTACAACGGCTCCTACGCCCGCGTGATCCAGGCGGTGGATGAGACGCGCGGCATGGCGCTGTACGCCTCGGGCTCGCTGGCGGCGTGCTATTACAGCGCGAGCAACGGCGGGCAGACCGAGTCCACGCGCAATGCGTGGGGCGGCTCGCTGTCCTACAGCGTAGTCAAGGACGACCCCTACGACCTGGCCAACGCCAGCGCGCGCTCCAAGACCGCCGTGATCCGCCGAGACGCGCAGGACTTGAACGCGAACCTTCTCAACGCGCTGCTCGCGGCCGCGCAGGGCGCGGGCCTGACAAGCGCCTCCATCACCGGCATCTCCGCCATAGAGCCGCACACGCCCAGATACGCCTCGCCCAGCCGCCTGTACACCAAGCTGCGCTTCACGTTCGAGGCGACCGGCGTGGATGCCTCCGGCGCGCAGACGACGCGCCAGCTTCAGGCGGACGTAGACACCTACGGCGCGCTGGAGAGCTGGTACGGCCTGAGCATCAATTCCTCCAGCAACGAGACCGTGTGGGTGGAGGAGGGGGAGGACGCGTTCGAAGTGGTGTTCCGCCGCTGGGGGCACGGCATCGGCATGAGCCAGCGCGGCGCGCAGGTGATGGCCGGGCAGGGCCTGCCCTGCGCGGACATACTCGGCTTTTACTACCCCGGCACGCAGCTTCGCACGCTCTTGCTGACCGACACGACCGGCAGCGGCCTGCACAGCGGCGGCGCGCCGGAGGACATGCCCATCGGCTCCGCGCTGTGCGCGTCCGGGGCGGGTGTGGTTTAGAGCGCGGCGGGGG
>DXVG01000230.1 GCA_019409045.1 Clostridiales bacterium
GTCTTGCGGGCTTTCTCAACGCCCTGGCAGTCTGTTGACTTTGTCAACATCCTGACGGGCGGCGGTCCACCTGGGACCGCCGCCCGCGCGTATTGGGGTTTACCGCGCGTCACAGCAGGGATTCGAGCTGGAACGCGCGCAGCTTTTCGTACACGGCCATCTTCTTCCGATAGATCGCCACGCGCGCCGGGTCGGGGCGCACGGTTTCGCCCAGCTGCACAAACTGCCTTGCCAGCGCGAGGCGGTCCTTTTCGCCCGTCACCGCGGCAAAGCCCAGGATCGCGCTGCCCAGCGCGCCGGTCTCCTCCGTGCGCACGGGGATGATCTCGCGGTTCCACACGTCGGCCTTGATCTGCAGCCACACCTTCGAGCGCGCGCCGCCGCCGCAGGCGTATAGCCGCCGGGGCGCCACGCCGAAGCCCTCCAGCTTTTCGAGGTTGTAGGCCATTTCGCAGGTCAGGCCCTCCAGCACCGCGCGGTACAGCTCGGGGAGCCCCGTGTCCATGGTCATGCCGTAGACGAGGCCGCGCGCGTCCGGGCGCACGTCCGGCGTTCCGCCCATGCCCTGCAAAAACGGCAGTACGATCAGGTCGGTCGGCTCGTCGGGACAGGCGCGGTTGAGCAGGTCGTACACGCTCATGCGCTCGGCGCGCGCCTGCGCGTTCAGATGCGCGGCAAGCCGGTCGCGGAACCAGCGCACCACCGCGCCGCCGGAGATGTTGTAGGCATAGGTGACGTAGCCCGCGCCGTCCACATAGGGAACGCAGGCGAAGTTCTCGCGCGTGAAGTCAAAGTCGGCGGGGATGCCCGCAAACAGCGGTTCGATGCACTCGCAGGTGCCGGACACGTTCACGCCCTCGCCGTGCTGCGCCACGCCGCAGGCCAGCGCATTGACGATCTGGTCGTGCGAGCCGATCACCACGCGCACGCCGTCGCCCAGCCCCAGCGCCTGCGCGACCTCCGGGCGCAGCGCGCCCACCGCCGTGCCCGTCGGGCACACCTCGGGAAGCTGCTCCGCCTCCACGCCCGATGCCGCCAGCAGATCTTCCGACCACGCGCCGCGCTGCACGTCATACAGCAGCGTCCTGCACGCGAGCGACACGTCGGTCATCACCGCGCCGGACAGCCGGTAGCACACATACGCCGCGATGGGCAGAAACTTCCACACCGGTCGGCTCGCCGTGCGCAGCGTGTAGAGCATCTTGGCCAGGGAGTAGGACGCGTCGGGCAGCACGCGCGTGATGCGCATGATCTCCTCCTCGCCCACGCGGCGCACCAGCTCGTCAAACTCGCCGGACTCGCTGTTGGCAAAGTACATGATGATGTCGGTCAGCGGCGCGCCGTGCTCGTCGATGGGCACGAACGATTCGCCGAACGAGGATACCGTGATCGCCGCCACTTCCCTGCGGTCCGGCAGCGATTCAACGCACTGGCGGATCACCCGCACCACCGAATCGGACAGCACCTGCGGCTCCAGATTCGCCTTTCCGGGCGGGTTGGGGTACTCGATATAGCTCAGCGCGCGCTGCGCTCCATCGTCGCTGAAGGCGACGCACTTCGCGCCCGTGCCGCCGATGTCAACGCCCAAACTGATCATGGCGCCCTCCTCAGTCGATCTGTATCAGGTCGTAGCCCAGGTAGGTGGAGAACGCCTCCTCCAGCACGGCCTTCATGTGGCCCCGGCCCACGCTGGTGTGGTGCTTGAACCCGCCGCGCGCGAGGCGGATCAGCTTGTTTTGCAGATCCGGTATCTCGGCCACGCCGCCGCAGCCGAAGTAGCCGTCCTCGATGGGGTCGTCTGTAAACCGGCCCTCGGACACATACACCGTGATCTTGCCGTCCTCGGTCTTGCAGTTGGAGAAGGTCATCGGGAAGGCGGCGATGCGGCCCTCGTTGCAGCCCCAGCCGCTGCCCGGGTCGTTCTTGGCAAACATCTTGTGCTCGGTCACGGTGCCCTTACCCGCCATCAGGCTCTGCGCCACCGGGCCGCAGTGGAAGAGTATCACCTTGTTCTCGTCGTCGCCGTAGTTGTTGTTCCAGTCGAGCACCGTGGTCGGCTCCTCGCTGGCCAGCGCCATGGCGCGCATGGTGACGGCGGAGCACATGTCGATCTCGCACGAGGCCACGATGCCGCGGTCGTTCAGCTCCGAGAGCAGCACGCACGGGCACACGCGCAGATACGTCTCCAGCTCGTTCCAGCAGCGCAGCGCCAGCGCGTCGAGGTGGTAATCGCGGATGTACTCGTCGATGACGCAGCTGATCTTGGCAAGCGTCGTGGCGTTCTTCTCCGGCACGGCGCGAAAATCGGTGTACTGCCGCAGATGGGCGAGCTTCTCCGACACGCAGGCCGCGTCGTCGGGCATGTGCTCCACCTTCCAAATCAGCTCCGACAGGTCGAACGATTCCACGTTGATGCCGTGCTTTTGCAGCGCGATCTCGTCAAAGCGCACGGTCTTAAACGCCGTGGTGCGCGCGCCGATGCAGCCCAGGTTGAACCGCTTCATGCCGTTGACCACGCGGCACACGGCGGCGAAGTCGCGCAGGTTCTGCGCAAAGGCGGGCGTGAGCGGGTGCACCACATGCGGCTTGAACACCGTGAAGGGCACCTTGTACTGCGAAAACACGTCCGTCACGGAGAACTTGCCGCAGTAGGCGTCGCGGCGGTGGGCGAAGTCCATCTTGCCGATCTCGTCCGGGTAGGCCTGCATGAGGATCGGCACGCCCGCGTCCTGCAGGGCGGCGATCGCGCCGTTCTCGTCCACGAAGATGGGCATGCAGAAGATCACGCCGTCGTACTGCCCCTCGTGCTGCTTGAGCCACGCGGCATAGGCGAGGCCCTCGTCGCGCGTCTCCACCGCGCCGTAGCGGGAGGCGGATTCCTCCATCATGATGTAGTCGTAGCCCGCGTCGGTCACGGCCTTGACCATGTCCTCCCGCGCGCCCAGTATGAGCTCGCCGGGCATGAACCCGCGGTTTCCAAAGCACAGCGCAAACGTCATCTTTTTCATGGTACTCATCCTTTCATAATTTGCTTTGCATATCCGGCCCGTTGCCGCGCGCTTTGCTCCCCCATGCAGCCAAAGCGCGACATACCAAACGCATGCGGAGCGTATACAGTACATTTCGGCACGAAAACGTTTTTTCCTTCTCCTTCCGGCAGGAAATTCCCGCCGACGACCGGGCAAGGGCAAAAAAATGCCCCCCGCGAAAGCGGGGAGCAAAGTTTGAGTTGTTTTCGGGGCGTCACGCGCCGGTCGCCGCCGTCACGGTCAGCGTGACGGACTGGGAAACGGTGCTGTTGCCCTTGGCGGTCGCGGTGATGGTGACCTCTCCGGCGGCCACGCCGGTGACGAGGCCGCTTTCGCTCACGGTCGCCTTCGTTTCATCAGAGGTGCTC
>DXVG01000231.1 GCA_019409045.1 Clostridiales bacterium
AGAGGTCTCGTGGGCTGGGAGATGTGTAAAAGGGACGGGGGCAGCCCCCGCCGGTAGTGCATCATGCCGTAGCGCAGCGCGTCTACGGCGTGGTCGTCCTGCTTGAGGGGCCTGTCCTCGCCGCGCTCCTGCGAGCGCGCGTCCCACGCGTAGCCCTCCATTTCGGCGATGAGGTTTTCGCAGCGCGGGTGGATGGCCAGCCTGTCCGCGTCCAGCGCCGAGGCGACCAGCTGTATGCCGGGCAACACCGCGTTGTCCGCCCGCCGCAGCGGCAGCGCCGGGCACTCCTCGTGCGCCTGTAGGATGAAGCCCTCCGCCGAGGGGTCGATCACCACGCACTGCGCGCCCTGCGCGAACGCCACCAGGTCCTTTGCGTACCCGCGCGGCGAGCGCGCGCCCGCCTCCCCGGCGGCGTGGTAGTACTCCTCCAGCGCCCACACGCGGCCGTCCTCGCCCAGCCCCAGCCGCAGAAACGCGGTGGGGTTGGTGTGCCCGTAGTCCACGCCCACCCAGGTAAAGCGCATCTTCGGCGCGTCGGCGCGCACATGCCGCGCGCGCTCGAACATGGGGTACACCGCACCCTCCGCCGCCACCCACTGACCGAGTATGTAGCGCCGGTAGAACACGCCCGTGTACTCCCGCTTGAGCGCGTCGCGCACGCTCCGGGGAAGAAACGGGTTGTCGTCGATGCCGTACTGCTGGGAGAACACGTCCGCGTCCGAATCGAGAAACTTCTTGAGCCAGTGCCCCGGCCCGGCGGGGTTGCAGGTGCCGTCGAAGCAGGAATACTCCTTGTCGAGGCGGCTTTTGAGCATCTGGAACACCTCCGGGTTCCAGGTGACCACTTCGTCGCCGTAGCAGTACTTGATGGACGAGCCGCGCAGCCTATCGACGTGCTTTTTGTTGTCCGCGCCCAAGCAGTGCACGCGCTCGCCGAACAGCGTGGCGGTGTTGTCCGCGCGGATGGAGGACACCAGCCGCTCCCCGTAGATGCCCTGCATGGGCTCGATCACGTTTCTCTGGAGCGTCCCGCGGGTGTTGCCCATCAGCACCACCAGCCCGCTCCTGCCCGCGCGCTCGCGGATGCGGCGCGGTATGATGAAGTAGTCAAGATACGTCTTTCCCGAGCGCGTGGCCCCGTACTTGACGTTCCAGCGGTGGTACGGCTCCCGCCAGAACGCGCGCTGCTTCGGGCTCATGCGCACGGGCCTTCCCCCTCGCCGCGGCGGGCCTGCTCGTCCATGCCGCCCAGCAACGCGTCCAGCCGGGACAGCGCCTCGCCCGCGCCCGCGCGGCCGCCCCACGCCTCGGGCCTGCGGCAGGCCAGCCAGAGCTTGATGGCCATCACGTTGGGCGGCTCGTGCTTGAAAAGCTCGCGCGACTTGTTCGCGCCCGGCGTCTGCCCCGCCTCGTCCACGCGCTCCGTGTACTCGTAGCCCAGCGCGCGCTGCAAAAGCGCCTGCTCCACGCGCGCGTCCACGACCTCGCGCGTGCCCGCCAGCGCGCCCGCGATCTGCGGGCAGCGCCGCCGCCAGGCGCGCAGATGCGACGGCCGCACGCCCATGCGCCGCGCGATCTCCTCCTCGCCAAGCCCCTCGCGCGCCCAGGCCGACAAAAGCGTCAGGCCGTCCGGCGACGCCCAGTGTTCCTGCGTCCTTGTCAATCCTCTCCCTCCCCGCAATAAAAACGAGATCGCCCTGCGGCGATCCCGACATTAGCAGTATAGCACATCTTCAGGTGACATTGGGTGACGACTTTGCCTGCGCGGGGGAATTTTCTTCCTCCCGGCACACCTCCTCGAACGCGCGCAGCGCCCGCGCGTGCAGCCGAAACGCCTGCCTGCGCTCGTAGCCCAGCGCGCCTGCCACGCGCTCCCAGTCCCACTCGTTGACGTAGCGCCAGCGCAGCAGGTCGCGCAGCCGCCCGTCCTCCAGGCGGTCGATGCGCGCCTCGATCTCGCGCGTCAGGTCGACGTACTCGTCCACCCGCCGGTCGATCTCCCGCTCCAGGTCCACGATCTTGAGCACGAACTCCTCCACCGATGACACGCGCCGGCGCACGCCGCCGCCCACCTCGCGCAGGCGCGTGGTCCGGCCGCTGGCAAGCTCCCGGTAGCGCCGCTGCCGCTCCAGAAGCGCCTCGATGCGCGCGTTTCTGCGCGAGAGCTGGCGCAGGTAGCGCCGCGTCTGCGCGTACGGCTCCTCGCGCGCTCCCCGTTCCATGTTTGTCTCGATTCGTGACATATCCTTCAAAAAAATGCGCCCCCTTTCGCCTGACCGCCTCCGGCCCACGCCGCCATGAGGAAGCGGACGCTCGCGCGGCCGAGGCGGTCACATTTCGTGACATACACAGCATACACCATCCGGGGCGGTTTGTCAATACATTCTGTGACATTTTGGTTGAAAAAGTTCACGAAACGTGCTATACTGTGCAAAAGGAGGGGATCGCCATGCATCCACTGGGAGATCGGATACGGATACTGCGCAGCGGGCGGGGGATGACGCAGCAGCAGCTCGCCGACGCGCTGGATGTGTCCCGCTCGGCGGTCGCGATGTGGGAGCGCGGCGAGCGGGAGCCCAATCTGGAGATGCTGGAGGCGATCTCGGCCGCGCTGCAGGTGCCCATGGCGGCGCTGGTGGAGCGGCGCGCGGCGCAGCTTCCCGCGAACGTGACGCCCGCGCGCCGCAGGCGCATACCGCTGCTGGGCGCGATCGCCGCCGGGCAGCCGGTGTACGCGCGGCAGGACTATGAGACGTATGTGGACGTGGGCGGCGCGGTGCAGGCGGACTTTGCGCTGGAGGTCGTCGGGGACAGCATGGAGCCGCTGTACAAAAGCGGCGACATCGTGTTCATCCGCGAGCAGCCGGACGTGATGGACGGGCAGGTGGCGGCGGTGGTGATCGACGACTCGGCCACGCTCAAGCGCGTGTACCACCTGCCGGTGGGTGTGCAGCTTCTGCCGCTGAACCCCGCCTACGAGCCGATGCTCTTCACCGCCGAGAACAGCGACGCGGCGCGCATACTGGGGCTGGCCGTGGGCTACTTCCGCCGAACGGCGTGAGGCGGGGCTACTCCACCGTCTTGAGCGATTCGGCCATGTTGATCTTCTCCAGCTTCGGGCGCAGCGCGAAGTTGACGAGCATGGCGAATACGAACGTGAGCGCGATGGCCAGCGCGTAGCTCAGGGCGGATATGCGCACGTCGAAGTACATCATGTCGATCTTGATCTGCGCCATGACGAAGGCGTGCAGCAGCTTGCCCGCGGGCAGGCCCACCAGCGCGCTGATGACGCACAGCACCATGTTTTCCGAGAACACATACGAGGCCGTCTCGCGCGGATAGAAGCCCAGCACCTTGACCGTGGCGATCTCGCGCGTGCGCTCGGTGATGTTGAT
>DXVG01000232.1 GCA_019409045.1 Clostridiales bacterium
TCGCGCACGTCCACAAAGTCGTAGCCGCCGCGCACGCACGCGGGCAGCTTTCCGCGCAGGTAGTCGCGCAGCATCTGCACCATGTGATTGCCCGCGTCGTCATAGGGGCCGATGATGCCCGAGGGGTGGACCACCACAACGTCCTGCCCCTGCGCCGCCGCGTCGAGCGCGGCCTGCGTGGCCTCCGCCTTGGTCTTGGCGTATCCGCCCTCCACCGCGTCGGGGGAGAAGCTGCGCGCCTCGCGCGTCACGCCCATGTCCATGCGCTCGGGCAGCGCGTGCACGCTGCTGACGTACACCATGCGCCGCACGCCGTATTCGCGGCACAGCGCGAGCATGTTCTTCGTGCCGCCGACGTTCACCTCCCGCATGCGCTCGGACATCGCCCCGGAGATGTCCACAATGCCCGCCGCGTGGATCGCGTACACGTCCGCGCCCGCAAGGCCCTCGAACAGGGGCCGGAGGCTGTCCGCGTCGCGCACGTCCCCGGCGAAATACGTCACGCCGCGCAGCGGCCGCTGCGCCTCGCCGGGCAGCACCAGCGCGCGCACCTGCGCGCCGGCGGCGGACAGAAGGCGCACGATCGTGCCGCCCAGATGACCGGCCGCGCCGGTGACGATGTATGCATACACATTGGACACCTCCGAACCATATCGAACATACCTGTTGATTTTTCTTCTTAATTGTAGTATAGTGTAGGAACGGCCGCTTTACAAGCGTCAGATTTGACCGGAACGTGCGGTTTCTGAACATATTTTGCATAAAGTGTCGGATTTGTTCCGCGTGACACAGAAAAGAGCTTGAAAGGAGGGTGGGCGTATGGCGGGAAAGGACCACCGCGCGCGGGTGACGAAGCTGCTCATCCGCCGCGCGTTTACGCAGCTTCTGCGCGTAAAGCCCGTGCAGAGCATATCCATCAAGGAGCTGTGCGAGGCCGCGGGCATCAACCGCGGCACGTTCTACGCGCACTATAAGAGCGTTTACGACCTGCTCGAGCAGATGGAAAACGACATGCTCGCCGAGATCGAGGAGGCGCTGGCGCGGCTGCTCCCCGACGAGGGCGAGGGCGTGACCTCGCTGCGCGTGTCCACGGAACTGTTTCAGTGCCTCAAGGACAACGCGGACCTGTGCACCGTCACGCTGAGCGAGTTCGGCGACAAGGCGTTTGCCGTGCGCCTTTTGAACATGGGCCGGGAGAAGTGCAGGCAGGCCTACGCAAAGTACTTCCGCGGGGCCACGCCGGAGCAGATCGAGTACTTCTACGCCTTTGTCAGCGAGGGCTGCATCGGCCTTCTGCGGCGCTGGCTGCGCGAGGACATGGCCACCGACGCCGCGCAGATCGCCGCCATGGCCGAGCGGTTCATGGCCTACGGCGCGCGCTCCCTCGAGAAAAAGCGCGACTGAGACCGCGCAGAGGCGCGGATGGGAAACGACGGGCGAGTGCAAAAGGGCAGGGAATACGGAGCATGAAAAAACTGCTGATTTATCTGAAGGACTACAAGCTGGAGAGCATCGTGGGCCCGCTTTTCAAGCTGCTGGAGGCGTGCTTTGAGCTTCTGATACCGCTGCTTGTGGCGCACATCATCGACGTGGCCATCCCCGCGGGCGACGCGCAAAAGATCATGCGCATCGCGCTTGTGATGGTGCTGCTGGGCATACTGGGGCTGGCGTGCTCGATCACGGCGCAGTACTTCGCGGCGAAGGCCGCGGTGGGGTTCGGCGCGGCCGTGCGCGGCGCGCTGTTTCGGCACGTCGGCGCGCTGTCCCACGCGGAGCTGGACCGCCTCGGCTCCAGCGGGCTGATCACGCGCCTGACCGCGGACGTGGACCAGGCGCAGGCGGGCGTGAACCTCGTATTGCGGCTGCTATTGCGCTCGCCGTTTGTGGTGCTCGGCTCGATCGTCATGGCGCTGACCATCAGCCCGAAGCTGACGCTCATCTTCCTGATCGTCACGCCGCTGATCGGGCTTGTGATCTACCTTGTGATCTCCCGCTCCCTCCGGCTGTACCGCCGCATACAGGAGGGGCTGGACAGGCTTTCGCTGCTCACGCGCGAGAACCTGTCCGGCGCGCGCGTCATCCGCGCGTTTTCGCGCCAGCGCGAGGAGGCGCGCGATTTCGCGGAGACGGCCGACGGCCTCGTGCGGTTGCAGACATTTGCCGGGCGCATATCCGCCGCGCTCAATCCCGCCACGATGGTGCTGGTGGACCTCGCCATCGCGCTGATCATCTGGTACGGCGGCGCGAGCGTGTACGCGGGCGAGATCGGGCAGGGCGAGGTGGTGGCGCTGGTCAACTACCTCACGCAGATACTCGTCGCGCTGGTGGCGCTTGCCAACCTCATCGTCAGCTTTACGCGCGGCACGGCCTCCGGCGCGCGCATACAGGAGGTGCTCGAGATACGCCCGAGCGTCGAGGACGGCGCGCGCGACGTGCCGGAGCCGGTGAAGGGCGCGCCGCGCGTGGCGTTTGAGGGCGCGTCGTTTGCCTATGGCGGCGCGGCCGAGCGCGTGCTTACGCAGATCGACCTGGTCGCGCGGCCGGGCGAGACCATCGGCGTCATCGGCGGCACGGGCGCGGGCAAGTCGGCGCTTGTGAACCTGATCCCGCGCTTTTACGACGCGACGGAGGGCCGCGTGCTGATCGACGGCGTGGACGTGCGCGAATACCCGCTGGACGCGCTGCGCGCGCGCATCGGCATGGTGCCCCAACAGGCCGTGCTGTTTCGCGGCACCATCCGCGAGAACATGCGCTGGGGCAAGCCCGACGCCACCGACGAGGAGATATGGCGCGCGCTGGAGATCGCGCAGGCGCGGGAGTTTGTCGAGGCGCGCGAGGGCGGCCTGGACGCGATTATCGAGCAGGGCGGGCGCAACCTCTCCGGCGGCCAGCGCCAGCGGCTCACCATCGCGCGTGCGCTCGTGCGCAGGCCGGACATACTCATACTCGACGACAGCGCCTCCGCGCTGGACTTTGCCACCGACGCGCGCCTGCGCGCCGCGCTGCGCCGCGAGACAAAGGGCATGACGGTGTTCCTCATCTCCCAGCGCGCCTCCACCATCCGCCGCGCGGACGGCATACTCGTGCTCGACGACGGCCACGCCGTCGGCTTCGGCACGCATACGCAGCTTCTGGAGAGCTGCCCGGTCTACCGCGAGATATGCAAAAGCCAGCTCACCGAAAGCGAGGTGAAGGGCGCATGAAGCGCAAGGACGCGACGCTTTCGCGCATGCTCGCCTTCGCGGCGCCCTATCGCTCCGCGCTGGCGCTGACCATCGCGTTTTCGGTGATCTCGGTCGCCGCGACGCTGTATGTGCCCATCCTCACCGGCGACGCCATCGACCACATACTCGGCCCGGGCGAGGTGGACTTCGCGGGCATACTGCCCATACT
>DXVG01000233.1 GCA_019409045.1 Clostridiales bacterium
GAGACAGGTATGGGGTTGCGCGCCGCGCCGACCTCGTCGGGCCTGCCGACGGGGGTGGTCGTGGGGGCGGCGTGCAGCGCATCGGGGTTGGCGTGCGCCTCCTTGAGTATGTCGGCCAGCGCCGCGGCGCATTCGTCCAGCGTCTCACGCGATTCGGTCTCCGTGGGCTCGAACATCAGCGCCTCGTGCACGATCAGCGGGAAGTACATTGTCGGCGGATGGATGCCGCGGTCGATCATCGCCTTGGCCACGTCCAGCGCGCTCACGCCGGTATCGCGCTTGAGATTTTCCAGCGTCAGCACAAATTCGTGCATACACACGCCCGGCACGGCCACCTCGTAGCCCGCCGCCTCCAGTGCGCGCATGAGGTAATTGGCGTTGAGCACCGCGCCCTCGGCGGCCTCGGGGACGCCCTCCGCGCCCAGCGAGAGCATGTAGCACAGCGCCTTGACCACCACGCCGAAGTTTCCGTAGAACGCCTTGACGCGGCCTATGGACTTGGCGGGGCGCTCGAGGCGGTAGTTCCCCGGCTCCCCGGCGACCTGCCCGTCGGGCAAAAAGTCGCGCAGGATGGCCTTCACGCCCACCGCGCCGCTGCCGGGGCCGCCACCGCCGTGGGGCGTGGCGAATGTCTTGTGAAGGTTTAGGTGCACCACGTCAAAGCCCATATCGCCGGGGCGCGCAATGCCCATGACGGCGTTCAGGTTCGCGCCGTCGTAGTAGCACAGGCCGCCCGCCTCGTGGACGATGCGCGTAATCTCGAGTATGTTTTCGTCAAAGATGCCCAGCGTGTTGGGGTTGGTGAGCATGAGCCCCGCGGTGTCCGGCCCGGCGAGGGCGCGCAGCGCCTCCACGTCCACGCGGCCGTTTTCCGTGGAGGGCACGGACACCACCTCCAGCCCCGCCATCGTGGCCGAAGCCGGGTTGGTGCCGTGGGCGGCGTCGGGCACGAGTATCTTCCTGCGCGCCGCGTCGCCGCGGTCGCAATGGTATGCCTTGATGAGCAGAAGGCCCAGAAACTCGCCGTGCGCGCCCGCGGCGGGCTGGAAGGTCACCGCGTCCATGCCGGTGATCTCCTTCAGGCTCGCCTCCGCGCGGGCGTAGACCTCGAGACAGCCCTGCGCGCTGTGAACATCCTGCAGCGGATGCACGCCGGTAAAGCCCTCCAGCGCCGCCATCTGCTCGTCGATCTTGGGGTTGTACTTCATCGTGCACGAGCCCAGCGGGTAAAAGCCGTCGCACACGCCGTGCGCGCGCTTTTCTAGGGCGCGGTAGTGGCGGCAGAGGTCGCCCTCGGCGATCTGCGGAAGCCGCGCCGCGCTTTCGCGGAGAAGCTCCGCCTCCACCGGGCAGTCCGGCACGTCCAGCGGCGGCAGTATGTCCATGCCCCGGCCGGGAACGCTCAACTCAAACAGCAGCTTCATGCCCGCACCTCCCCGATGGCCGCGATCAGTTCGTCGATGTCGGCTCTTGCATTCATCTCCGTGGCGCACCACAGCATGCCCTCCGCCACCGGAAGCCCGGCGAGTATGCCCTTCTGCGCCAGCGCAGATACCAGCGCATCCCGGTCTACCGGGCAGGCGGTGACAAATTCATGGAAGAACGGCCCCTCGTGCATGGGGGCAAAGCCAATCTTGGCAAGCTCGGCGCGCAGATACGCCGCCTTGGCGTGGCACTGCCGCGCCGCCTCGCGCAGGCCCTGCTCGCCCATGGCCGCCATGTACACCGCGGCGGTCATGGCGCACAGCGCCTGATTGGAGCAGATGTTGGACGAGGCCTTCTCGCGGCGGATGTGCTGCTCGCGCGCCTGCAATGTGAGCACAAACGCGCGCTCGCCGCGGCTGTCGGTGGTCTCGCCAACGATGCGGCCGGGCAGTTTGCGCATCAGCGCCTTGGTGGTCGCCATAAAGCCCAGGTATGGCCCGCCGAAGGAGAGCGGCATGCCCAGCGGCTGGCCCTCGCCCACGGCCACGTCCGCGCCCAGCTCGCCGGGCGTTTTGTACAGCGCGCAGGCGATGGGGTTGACGCTCAGGATGAGCTTGGAGCGGTTTGCGTGCGCCGCCTCCGCGCCGCCGTTCGCATCTTCAATAAGGCCGAAGTAGTTGGGCGACTGGAGCAGCACGCAGGCCACATCCGCGCCCAGCATGGCCTTGAGGGCCTGCATGTCCGTGCGGCCGTCCTTCGCGGGGATGGTCCTGACCTCCACGTCCGCGCCGAAGGCGTATGTGCGCACGGTCTCCAGCGTCATCGGATGCACGGTTTCGGACACCAGCGCCACGCGGCGCTTTGCGTCCACCAGCATGTTCACGGCCTCGGCGGCGGCGGTCGCGCCGTCGTAGACCGAGGCGTTGGACACGTCCATGCCGGTCAGCTCGCAGATCATCGTCTGATATTCGAAGATGGACTGCAACACGCCCTGGCTCAGCTCCGCCTGATAGGGCGTGTAGGCGGTGACGAACGTCTCCTTGGAGGTCACCGCGCCCACCACGGCGGGTATGTAGTGGTTGTACGCGCCCGCGCCGCGGAAGATGGAGCGGTAGACGCGGTTTTTGTCCGCCACGCGGCGCATCCGGCGGGAGAGCTCCAGTTCGGAAAGCCCCGGCGCGAGGTCGAGCTTTTGAACGCGCATCTCCTTGGGCACGGCGGCAAACAGCTCGTCCGCCGTCTGCATGCCGAGGGCCTCGAGCATCCGCGCGCGCTCCTCGCGCGTGGAGGGGATGTATCCGCCCATCTTACGCCTCCTCCTCCGCGCAGAAGGCCTCGTAGGCCGCCGCGTCGAGCAGCTCCTCGCGGTCGGCGACGTCCTCGACCTCGAAGATCCACGCCTCGTAGGGGGATTCGTTGAGCTTTTCGGGGGCGTTTTCCAGCTCCGCGTTGGCGGCGGAGACCGTGCCGGTGACGGGGCTTACGATGTCGGCCACCGCCTTGACCGATTCCACGTCGCAGGCGGCCTCGCCCGCGGTCACGGCGTCGCCCTCGGCGGGCAGGTTGACAAACACGATGTCGCCGAGGCTGTTCTGGGCAAAGTCGGTGATGCCGATGCGGGCGGTCGTCTCGCCGGTGAAGCGCACCCATTCGTGGGATTTGGTGTAAAGAAGCTCCGCGGGAATATGCGCCATGAGAGATTCCTCCTTTGATATGCTCAATGTGCTGATGTCCGTTTGCTATTTCGCGCGCTTGTAAAACGGCAGCGGCACGATCTGGGCGGCCACGCGCCGCCCGCGCACGTCCGCCTCCACCTGCGCGCCCACCTCGGCGCGGCCGCTGTCCACCAGCGCCATGGCGTATGCGCCGCCGAGGAAGGGAAGGTGCGTGCCGCTGGTGGTGACGCCGATCTTCTCCGCGCCGATGTACACGTCCTGCCCCTCGCGCACGATGCCCC
>DXVG01000234.1 GCA_019409045.1 Clostridiales bacterium
CCGCGTGGGCGTGCCCCGCGCCCACGCCCGCCACGCGCGCGCCCGCCCGCTCCAGAAGGCGCACGCCGCCAAAGGCCGCCTCGCCGTTGGCGAGGAAGTCGTCGATGAGCAGCACGCTGTCGCCGGGATGCACGAACTGCGCCTTGAGGGTGAGCATGTAGCTCGCGTTCTTGGTAAAGGAGAACACCTCTGTCTGCAAAATGCCCTCCCGCAGTATGCTGGAAGCGGATTTTTTGAGGATGACCAGCGGGACGCCCATGGTCAGCGCGGTCATCGCCGCCGGGGCGATGCCCGAGGCCTCGATGGTGGCAACGCGCGTGACGCCCGCGTCCGCGAACAGGCGCGCAAACTCCTCGCCCACCGCGCGCATCAGCTCCGTATCGACCTGGTGGTTCAAAAACGAGTCCACCAGCAGCACATCCCGCGAAAGCGCGCGGCCGTCGCGCAGTATCCTCTGCTGCAGAAGTTGCATTCGTATCCCGACCTTTCCAGATGTTTCCCCTCTATTCTACCGTATCCGCGCCGTTTTTTCAAGACGCGCTCACAGGCGGAAGGCCTCGAACGCGGCCTCGTCGCCGGAGAACACGTTCAGGTCTATGTGCTCCTCAACGCCGGCGTAGCCCTCGAGCCTTCCCCGGTCCGAGTACTGCCACAGCGTCCACGACCGGCCCGGCAGCGTCAGCCACGGCCAGAGGTAGACGTCGCGTATCCACAGGGGGTAGTCGTCAAACGCGCCGTCCAGGTACATGCGGTAGCTGCGGTTGGTGGCGTAGAGCACGGGCCGCGCGCCGGTGGCCTCCTCCAGCGCCGCGAGCATCGCCCGCAGCTCGGCGCGCGTGGCCTCGACATCCGGCGGCTCTTGGAAAAAATCGCCGTAGAACTCGAAGTCCACCGCGCAGGGGAGCTGCGTGGGGCTCCCCCGCAGCGCCGCGAGCAGGTTTTCCGCCTGCGCGCTGCCGGGGCTTTCAAAGCTGAAGAAGTGGTACGCGCCCGCGGGCACGCCGGCCGCGCTCGCGCCGAGGGCGTTTTGGGCAAACCGCTCGTCCACATGGGAGCTTCCCTCGGTGGCCTTGATGTAGGCAAAGCGCACGCCCTGCGCGCGCAGCGCCTCCCAGTCGATCTGTCCCTGATAGTGGGACACGTCCACGCCCCAGATGGGATACGCCTCCCGGGAGGGCGTGTTGATCACCAGCGCGCCGCGCAGGATCAGCGCGGCCAGCGCCGCGCACACAACGCACGCCGCGCCCAGCGCGGTGAGCCAGCGCCGCGCAGCGCGGCCCTTTCCGGCCGGAAGCGTGCTCATGTGCGCACCCAGCCGCCTTCCCGCGCGGAGGCGAACATGCGGTCCATCAGGCGCTGCAGGCGCGCGGCCTCCCGGACGGTGCTCTGCGGCCTGCGGCCGTGATGGATGCAGTTGAGGAAGTCGAAGTAGCAGTCGATGTGCGCGCGGTCCCAGCCGATGGCGTTCTTGCCCGGCAGGAACTTGCCGCCCGGCGCGGGGTAGCGCGCCGCGCACTCTATGTCCACAAACCCGCGCTCGCCGCCCAGCGGCCTTTCGGGGCGGGACTGGTCGAAAAAGCGCAGGTAGTTGGGCTGCATGCTGTCAAAGATCGCGGCGCCCCGCGTGCCGCGCAGCTCCAGCGTCAGTTCGTCCAGCGCGCCGGTGGCGATCTTGCTGGCCTCCACCGTGCCCAGCGCGCCGCCCTCCATGCGCAGCGTCACCAGCGCGTGATCCTCGGAAAGCGCGCTCTCCACGCCGCCATCGCGCGTGGGGCGGGAGGGGTAGAGCGTGCGCGTCGCGCACAGCGCCTCCCGCGGATAGCCGATCAGCCAGGTCACCAGGTCGAGCGCGTGGCTCCCCAAATCGAGCAGCACGCCGCCCTCCAGCCCCTGCTTCCAGCCCATGGGCCGGTCCGGGTCGACGGAGCCGGAGTGCAGATACCGGGCGGAGAACTGCGTGATCTCCCCCAGCGCGCCCGCGTCCGCCAACTCCTTGAGGCGCATGGTGGCCGGGAAGTGGCGCAGGTTGAAGGCGACCTTGGTAAAGCCCTTCGCGCCCTCGGCCGCCTCGCGGATACGCTCGGCGCTCTCGCCGGTGACGGCGAGCGGCTTGTCGATGTAGAGGTGCTTGCCCGCGCGCAGCGCGTCCAGCGCCATCTGCTCGTGACAGGCGTTGGGCGTGCACACGCTCACAACGTCTATGTCGTCGCGGTGCAAAAGCTCGCGGTAGTCGGCCGTCCAGTCCGCGTCCATGTCGCGTGCGGCGGCGCGGCCCACGTCCTCCCGGCGGGTCGCGATCGCGCGTATGCGGGCGCGAAAGTCCGCGTCCGCGTAGTACAGGGGCAGCGAGCGCACCGCCAGAGCGTGCGTCCTTCCCATGAATCCCCAACCGACGATGCCTATGCCATAGGTTCGCATATCCGTTTCCCTCCACGGCCCGGGCGTTTTGCGCTTGATCCGCGCGCGGGCGTCGCTTTCATTATACGATATAGCCTTTCCGCTTTCAAGCGCGGCGCGCGGAAAATTCTTTCTGTTTCTACAGGCAAAAACTATCGGTTTTCCATTGACAACAATCTGTTAAAAATGATAAAATTGTAAATAGATGTAAGGTTTATATATGTGTGGCGGCCGCTCCCTGTGGCGTTGCCGGGAGCGCCGCGCGCAAAGCGCGGAGGGCCGCCGGGGGAGGAATGTGTATGACGCTGCCGGGCAAGCTGTGCGTCGGTATTCTGGAGGAAGACAATCCACTCAAGAGCTATTTCCGCTTCAAGCCCATGCTGGTCTCGGAGGAGGGCGGCTACCGCCCGTTTTCCGCCGGGGAGGCCTTCCCCGAGGAGGGCTGTCTGCGCATCGTGCCGGACAAGAACGAATCCGGACATTTCAAGGCGCGCATGCGCCGCATCGGCCGCTACGCGATGCTGGACCTTCGCGCGCACGCGGGCGAGAACGACAAGATCCGCCCCAACAAAAACTATCACGCCGATCCCGCGGAGAACAACGCATATATCGTATATTCCGACGTGGTGGTCGAGCCGCCGAGCGGGGCGCTGTTTGAGATCGTAGACCGCGCCGTGCCCGAGGATTCGACGCACATGGCGCTGACGATGCCCCTGCCGGGGACGCAGCGCGTGCTGTTTCGTGGCGAGGAGGGCGTGTCCCCCGCGCTGTGGCGCGTCGCGCCGATGGAGGACGTGGAGGGCGCCGTGGAGCTGTCCCGCGAGGAGGCGTGCGTGCGCCCGGGCGCGGGCGCGGAGTTTGCGTTCCCCGCGGCCTCGGGCGAAATGGTGAACGTGCTCATCGCGCCGCCGGGCGCGTCGCTGCTGGAGGGCGAGGAAGTGGCGGAGGCCCCCGCGCAGGCGGAGGAGCCCCC
>DXVG01000235.1 GCA_019409045.1 Clostridiales bacterium
GGTGGGCCGCCTGCTGCGCGCGGAGGCCGTGGTCATGCCCGGCGCGGGCAGGCTGTGCGTCACCGGCGTGGTCGAGCAGGAGGAGGTGTCCGACGGGCGCGGGCGCAAGCTGCGGCGCGCGGGCATGGCGCTGGACTCCGCCGAGGCCGCGCGCACGGCGCTGGCGCGGCTGGGCGTGCCGCTGCGCGGCCGCGACGTACACATACACTTCCCCGGCGGCGCGCTGGTGGACGGCCCCTCCGCGGGGCTCGCCATGGCCGTGGCCATGCATTCGGCCGTCACCGGCGCGCCCGTCCCCGCGGACGCGGCCATGACCGGCGAGATCTCCGTCAACGGCCATGTGCTGCCAGTGGGCGGCGTTCGCGCCAAGGTGCGCGCGGCGCGGCGCGCGGGGCTCAAGCGCGTGCTCGTCCCGTGGGACAACCGCGCCGAAGCGGAGGATGAGGGCATCCGCGTCGTGCCCGTGCGCACGCTCGCGCAGGCGCTTTCGCTGCTGGGCGCGCCCGCTTCTGCCCTCGCGCCCGCCCGCATGGACGCGCTTTGCGCCGCGCCGGAGGCGCAAAGCGCCGCGGGCCGGTGCGCGCAGCGCGGGGGTTGACAGGAGCGCGCGCCTGTGCTATACTTTACAGACCATCGGTCTGTAAGGAGGGGATGCGCGTGGCGCGCAACCGGCATCCGGAGCAAACGGTCGAGCGCATACTCGACGAGGCGGCGCGCCTGTTCGTCGCCAAGGGCTTTGAAAAGACCTCGATGCAGGACATCATGCGGGCCACGGGGCTCTCCAAGGGCGCGATCTACCACCACTTTCCCTCCAAGGAGGACATACTCCTGCGCATATGCGACCGCATCGGGCAGGAAAACGCCGCCGCGCTCTCGCGCGTGCGGGACGATCCCTCGCTCAACGGCGCGCAGAAGCTCAAGGCCATCTTCCGCGCGTCGCTGCGCTCGGAGAGTCAGGCGCGCGTTCTGCACATGCTGCCCTCCCTGATCGACAACCCGCGCTTTCTGGCGATACAGGTGCAGGAGATCTTTACACTGGTCGCGCCCATGTTCATACGGCCCATCCTCGAGGAGGGCATCCGCGACGGCTCCATCCGCGCCGAGCACCCCGCCGCGCTGGCGGAGGCCATCATAGTGCTCAGCGACCTGTGGATGAATCCCCTCCTGATGCGCGACAGCCGCGAGACCGTGCTCGATCGCGGCAAGGTCTTTATGGCGATGACTCGCGCCGTGGGCGTGGACGTGCTGGACGAGGAGATGATCGAGGTCTACGCAAGCTACGCCTCGGCGCTCTCGGAGGCCCCGCCCCCTGAGGAGGAGGGCTGACGGGGCGAGCCTGCCCTCGCCCCGCGCGGCAGGCGGCGCGCCTTTGAAGGAACTGCCCGGACGGGCAGCTTTCTTTGGCGGATATACAAACCGACGGTCGGTTTCTAATAAGGAGGTATGCACATGACACTTCCCCGGAACACGCTCTTTCAGCGCGACTTTCTGCTCATGGCGGCAGGACAGTTCGTCTCCCTCTTCGGAAACGCCATATTGCGCCTGGCGCTTCCGCTACACCTGCTTCGGCAGACGGGCTCGTCCGCGATCTTCGGCGCGGTGAGCGCGATCTCGTTTTTGCCGATGATCTTGCTTTCGCTGGTGGGCGGCGTGCTGGCCGACCGCGTGAACAAGCGGCTGATCATGGCCTCTCTGGACGCGCTGGTCGCGCTTTGCTCGGCGCTGTTTCCGGCGCTGATGGACGCCGTGCCCGCCGCGCCCGCGACGGCGGCGTTTCTGATGCTGCTCTACGGCGTCTCCGGGGCCTACCAGCCCGCGGCGCAGGCAGCCCTCCCGGCGCTTCTCACGGGCGACGCGCTCGCGCGGGGGAACGCCGTGGTCACGGCCATCGGCACGCTGGACGACCTGATCGGCCCGGCGCTCGGGGGCGTGTTCTACGCCCTGTGGGGGCTTGAACCGATCCTCTGGGCGAGCGCGGCGTGCTTTGCCGCCGCCGCGGCGATGGAGCTGTTTCTGCGCATACCGCACCGCAGGCGCCCCCGGGAGCGCGGCATACTGCGCACCGCCTGGGCGGACCTCGTGGAGAGCCTGCGCTACATGCGGGTTGAGCGGCCGTCGCTTCTGCGGGCGACGGGGGCTCTGGCGCTGTTCAACTTCGCGCTGTCGGCGGCGCTGGTGGTGGGCGTTCCGGTGATCGTGGTGACGATCCTGGGCCTGTCGGACGAGGCGCTGGGCGCGGTGCAGGCGGTCATGGGCCTCGGCGGTCTGCTGGGCGGCGTGCTCTCGGGCGTGCTGACCGGGCGCGTCCGGCTGCGCCACGGGTTTGTGTTTCTGCTCGCCTGCTCGGGCGCGATGCTGCTTCTGTCCATCGCGCTCGTGCCGGGCATGGCCTCCGCCGCGGCGCTTTTGCTGGTCGCCTCGGGCGTGTTTCTCGCCATGGCCGCCGCGTCCATGTTCACGGTGCAGCTCAGCGCCGCCGTGCAGAGCCGCACCGACGAGCATCTGGTGGGCAAGGTGATGGCGGTCATGCTCAGCGTGGCCATGTGTACCCATCCGCTGGGGCAGGCGCTCTACGGCGCGCTGTTTGAGGCGCCGCGCGCGTGGTCGTGGGCCGTCCCGCTGGGCGCGGCCGTGGCAGCCGCGCTCATCGCGCTCTATGCGCGCGGCGCGTTCGCGCGCCTAGAGGCGGAGGACGCAGCCGCGCAAAAAAAATCCGCCGGGGTGGCTGACAGCCCGGAGCGGACGTGCTATAATACGCTAAACCATTGAAGCAGAGAAGTACGCGGGATCGTTTGATTTTCAGAGAGCCGCCGATGGTGCGAGCGCGGCATGAGAACGCCTGCCGAATGGACTGCCGAGGGCGGAGCGAAAGGGCCACCGAGTAGTATCCGACGGGAGCTTCATCCGTTATCAACGAAGCGCATATGCTGGTATGCGAGACGAGCGGACGCTTTGGCGTCAATCTGGGTGGCACCGCAGAAGAGATTCTGTCCCGGAGGAGTTGATCCTCCGGGGCTTTTTTGCCTCAGGGCGGCCGCTGCGAACCGGCGAAATACACAAGGGAGGTCGAACACCATGACGAAGAACATCCCCTATCGCTTTTACCTGACGGAAGAACAGCTCCCCAAGGCATGGTACAATCTCCGCGCCGCGATGAAGGACAAGCCGGAGCCCATGCTCAACCCCGCCACGCACAGGCCCGTGACGGCGGACGACCTGCGCCCCGTGTTCTGCGAGGAGCTGGTCGCGCAGGAGCTGGACGACACCACCGAGTACTTCCCCATCCCCCAGCCGGTGCTGGACCTGTACCGCGTGTACCGCCCCTCCCCGCT
>DXVG01000236.1 GCA_019409045.1 Clostridiales bacterium
GTGGTCAGGTCCGGCTCGGCCATGGGCCGCACGTCCATGCCGTCGACGGCCCTGAGAAACAGCGAAAACAGCGCCGGGTCGTTCACCGTGGGCGGATAGCCCTCTGAGAAGCGCACCTCGGCCTCCACGCCCAGCGGCGCGCACGCCGCCCGCACCGCGCGCTCGACGCCCGCCTTTACCTGCGCGTGGTCCTCCGCGCTGAAGGCCCGCACCGTGCCCGACAGCTCCGCAAGCTCGGGCACGATGTTGGTGGAAGTGCCTGCGTGGAGCGAGCACAGGCGGATCAGGCGCGGCATCTGCGGCGGAAGCGAACGCTCGAACGCGTACACGCCGCGCACGGCCTCCGCGCCCGCGAGCATCGCGTCGCGCCCCTCCCGGAAGCGCGCGGCGTGCACCGACGCGCCGCGCAGGCGGATGTGTACCTCCGCGGAGGTCGCCATCATCGCGCCCGCGCGCGCGCTGAGCGCGCCCGAGGGGAGCGAGGGCTGCACATGCAGCGCGAATATGCGCGATACGCCGTACCGCTCCAGCGCGCCGCTCTCCACGATGCGCTGCGCGCCGCCGCCGGTCTCCTCCGCGGGCTGGAAGATGAGCAGCACGTTGCGGGGAAGCTCCGGCGCGCGCTGCGAGAGATGCTCGGCCAGGCACAGCGCGATGGACATGTGCGCGTCGTGCCCGCAGGCGTGCATGCGCCCCGGATGCTCCGACGCGAACGCGCAGCCCTCCGGCTCGGTCACCGCCAGCGCGTCCATGTCGCAGCGGAAGGCCACGGTGTCCCGCTTTCCGGCGTCGAAAAATGCAAGCACGCCGCTTCCGGCAACGGTTTCTACCCGGGCGCGCGCATGCGCGAGCTGCGAAAGCACATAGGCCTGCGTCTGTGGCAGGTCAAAGCCCAGCTCGGGGATGCGGTGAAGCGCCCGCCTGTGCCGCCGCAGCGCCTCCAGGGAATTGTCCACGTCCAATATTTCCATAATACCGATTGTAGCACCCCAACATCAAATCCGCTTGTCAGCAGTGTAAAAATTGCAATTTTTGCGCAGCGTCGCCCGCACGGCGATCTGCATATAAAACACATATGTCCGCAATATGCGGACAAAATGCCTGGCCCACAGCCAAAACTTGCAAATCCGCCCCGCGTCTGCTATGATGGTCAAAATGATTCGACAGGAGGGACGCCCGATGTTTGAAGGCAGCTATGTGGCGCTGGTGACGCCCTTTTACCCGGACGGAAGCGTGAACTTCGAGAAGCTCGCCGAGCTGTGCGACTGGCATGTGCAAAGCGGCACCGACGGCCTGGTGGTCCTGGGCACCACCGGCGAGTCCAGCACCACCGACGCGCAGGAGGACGCCGCCATCGTGCGCTGCTGCGTGGACGCCGTGGGCGGCCGCATACCCGTCATCGCCGGCGGCGGCTCCAACAGCACCGAGACCTCGCTTGCCAAGAGCCGCACATTCCGCGACCTCGGCGTGGACGGCCTGCTGCTGATCACCCCCTACTATAATAAGGCGAATCAGAAGGGCATGTACCGCCACTTCGCCGCCGTGGCCGAGGAAGTGGAGCTGCCCATCATACTCTATAACGTCCCCGGCCGCACGGGCTGCGCGCTGTCGGTGGACTGCGTGCGCGCGCTGTCGCAGATCCCGAACGTGCGCGCCATCAAGGAGGCCAGCGGCAACATATCCTACGCGGCAAAGATCGCGCGCCTTGTCAACGACGAGTTCGAGCTGCTCTCGGGCAACGACGACATGATCGTGCCGATCCTCTCGCTGGGCGGCGTGGGCGTGATCAGCGTGTTTGCCAATATCTGCCCCTGCCAGACGCACCAGATCGTCGCATCCTACCTCGAGGGCGACGTGGCGCGCGCCCGCGCGCTGCAGCTTCAGTACCTGGAGCTGATCAACGCGCTGTTTGTCGAGGTCAACCCCATCCCCGTCAAGGAGGCCATGAACATGCTCGGCATGGGCGTGGGCGGCTATCGCCTGCCCCTGTGCGAGATGGAGGAGCCCAACCGCGCGCTCCTTGCCAACGCCATGCGCGTTCTGGAGGAAGCATGAAACTGATCCTGGTCGGCTATGGCAAGATGGGCCGGATGCTCGAGGAGCTCCTGCGCGAGCGCGGCGACGCGCAGATACTCGGCGCCGTACACCCCGGCCTGTTCGAAAGCGCGTGGGACGTGCCGGGCGCGCCGGACGCGCTGATCGACTTTTCCTACCCCGGCAACCTCGAGGACACGCTCGGCCGCGCCGTGGACGCGCGCGCCGCGGCGGTGATCGGCACCACCGGCCTGTCCGCCGCGCAGCACGCCGTCATCGCCGAGGCCGCGCGCTCGATCCCCGTGGTGCATGCGGCGAACTTCTCGCTGGGCGTGGCGGTGCTGCGCCGCGCGCTGGAGCAGGTCGCGCCGCTGCTGCTCGAGTGCGGGTTCGACGCCGAGATCGTCGAGACCCACCACAACCAGAAGGCCGACGCGCCCAGCGGCACGGCCAGGGCGTTGCTTCGCGCCATCGACCCGCAGGACGCCTACGCGCACGTCTACGGCCGCGAGGGGCTGACCGGCGCGCGGGGCAGGGAGATCGGCGTGCACGCCGTGCGCGGCGGCACCGTGGCGGGCGAGCACAGCGCGCTGTTTTTCGGGCAGGATGAGACGCTGGAGTTTCGCCACAGCGCCGCAAGCCGCCGCATATTCGCCGCGGGCGCGGTGCGCGCGCTGGAGTTCGCGCTCGGCCGCGCGCCGGGGCTGTACGGCATAGACGACGTGCTCGGGCTTGGGCAATGACACGACGCACAGGAGGTAGAGACATGAACGCGGAGGAGATCATCCGCTTTATACACGACGCGGAGAAAAAGACGCCGGTCAAGGCATATGTCAAGGGCAGGGGACCGCTCGCGTTTGCGAACTGCCGCGTGTTCGGCGCGGGGGACAGCATCGTGTTCGGCGAGTGGAAGGACGTGCGCGCCGCGCTGGAGGCGCAGGCCGACCGGATCGAGGACGCGGTGGTGGAGTGCGACCGCCGCAACAGCGCGGTGCCGCTCCTGGACGCGCGCGACATACCCGCGCGCATCGAGCCGGGCGCGATCATACGCGACCGCGTGGAGATCGGCGAGCGCGCGGTGATCATGATGGGCGCGATCATCAACATCGGCGCGGTCGTGGGAGAGGAGACCATGATCGACATGGGCGCGGTGCTCGGCGGGCGCGCCACGGTGGGCAAGCGCTGCCATGTGGGCGCGGGCGCGGTGCTGGCGGGCGTGGTAGAGCCGGCGAGCGCCACGCCGGTGGTGGTCGAGGATGAGGTGCTCATCGGGGCGAACGCGGTGGTGATCGAG
>DXVG01000237.1 GCA_019409045.1 Clostridiales bacterium
GGGCAGAGCATCGGCGCGCAGCGGTACGACCGGCTGGTGCGCATCACGCGCGTCAGCGCGTTTGTGGTGATGGTGACCGGCGCAGTGCTCGGAACGCTGGTGACGCTTCTGTCCGAGCCGCTTCTGCACCTGTTCACCAATGCCGACAACGACCCGCAGGTCATACAGGACGTGATACACAACGGCCAGCTGCGCATACGCATCATCTGCACCACCTACTTCCTCGACGGCCTGATGGAGGTGCTCTCAAGCGCCCTGCGCGGCATGGGCAGCTCCATCCTCCCCACGCTTGTGATGGTGGTGGGCATCTGCTGCGTGCGCATGCTCTGGATTTACACCGTGTTCGCCGCGGACAGGCTGCTGAGCGTGCTCTTCCTGTCCTATCCCGTGTCCTGGGCGCTGACGGCGGCATTTCTGCTTGTCGGGTACATCCATGTATACAAAAAGCAGATACTCCCCCTGCGGCGGCAGGTCGCCGCGCAGCAGGCGTAAGCACACGCCGTCCCGGGGCCGCAAGCAGGCCCCGGGCGCTTTTTGTCGCCCCTTGCCGCAAAGCACAATAAAGCCCATTTTTTGTCAGGTTTCCGCCCGCAGGATACTTGCATTTAACGCCGAATTCGGCTATACTGGGAATAGATTAATATGCCCAGAGGTGGATTATGGCCGAGCATGACTTCTCATCGGCGGCGGATTTCTCGCGCACGAGCAGCGCGCTGTTATCCAAGATACCCGGCGTGTTCTCTGCCAATGTCAGCGTTGATGGACAGGGCGAGATCGCCGAGATACATATACTTGCCTCTACGCGGCGCAAAGCCAAGCACATCAGCAGGGATGTGCAGTCCGCCATCGCCGCGGCGTACCGCAGGGAGGTAGACCACCGCATCATCAGCGTCGCGCAGATCGACAGCAGCGCCTACGAGGGCGTGGACGATCAGAAGATGCGCCAGGAGGCGCGGCTGCGCTACGCGGGCATGAACGTCTCCATGCTGGACGACAAGCGCACCTATCAGGTGCGCCTGGTGCGCGAGAACGAGGAGTACCTCGGCGAGGCGACCTGCCCCAACTCCCCGCGGCAGAAGCGCCGCGCGGTGGCGGAGGCCACGCTGCACGCGCTGGAGGCGGCCCTGTCGATTCAGGAGCGGCTGTCGGTCGTGCTCGTACACTGCGTGGAGGTCGAGGGCATCAGCGTGATCATCACGGCCATCGAGTACCCGGAGGGCTCGGATGGACGCCTGCTCGTCGGCGCGGCGCACTACGCGCGCAACGACGACGAGGCCGAGTGCATCGTGCGTTCCACGCTGGACGGACTCAACCGCTTTTGCGGGCGGCTGGCCGCGCAGGACTGAGCACGGCGCAAAACTGAGGAAAAACAGCTCCGGCGTCTGATCGGAATCTATAGCGAAGCGGAATATAGCATGCCTACCAGCGAACGGCATAGCCTGTGTAATGGGAGGCTATATTCATGAAGACGAAGATCATGACCGCCCTGGCGGCTCTCGCGGCCTTTGTTATGTCCTGTGGCGCATACATCAGCTGGCGTTAAGTAAAGCATTGTAAGCGCGTCGGAGCTGTTTTTCATATACATCGGGATTTCTGGCGGGAAAGGGACCCTACATGCAGCGCAGAATCGTGAGAAAGACCTATACATGGGGAGTCATCGCAATCGGTCTCCTTTTGATCGTATGGGGGCTTTACACAGCGATACGCCAGTACATACCCCACAACACGCAGTGGTATGTCACGCAGACGCTGTTTTTGACGGTGATTTGCGCCGCGTGCCGCTCCCTGCCCGTTTTTTTGTCCAACAACAAGGCGATGGACCTCTCCGTCATCAGCATACTGATGACCTATCTGACGATGGGCACGGCGCAGGCCATTGTGGTCTTTGCGCTCTCGTCGCTGTTCACGTTCTCCTTCAACGAGCAGGGGGACAAGCGCGTGGTCACCATCTACAACAACGACCCCGAAAAATCACTGTTCAACATAGGCAGCGTGATCATCGCCATCGCGGTGCCCGGCGCCGTCGTGAGCCTCACGGGCTGGTCGCCGGGCGAGTTCGTCTATCCGGACGTGCTGATCGTCACGGTCATCTTCGCGCTGCTCACGTTCCTGATCAACGCGCTGATCATGATGGGCCTGTTTTCGATGATCGACGGCCTCGGCCGCTACGAGGCCATGCAGATGCTGCTGGGGCTGATCCCCAACGTGCTGCCGGTCATGCCGCTGGGGTATGTGATGGCGCTGTTTCTGCGGCAGGAGAGCGGCATGCTGGTGGTGCTGTTCATGCTGCTGCCGCTGCTGCTTGCGCGGCACGGCTGGAAGCTGTATGTCGATTCGATCAACCAGCAGCAAAAGCTGGTGGACGCGCTCAACGTGTCCATGGAGGCGCGGGACGCCTATACCAGCGGCCACGCGCAGCGCGTGCGCGATTACGCCACGATGATCGCGCGCGAACTGGGCCTGAGCGGGCGGGACATCTATTCCATCCGCCGCGGCGCGCTCCTGCACGATGTGGGCAAGGTCGGCGTGAGCGACACGGTGCTGCTCAAGCCGGGCAAGCTCACGCCCGAGGAGCGGGAGCACATAGAGGCGCACCCGGTCATCGGCGCGAGCATCACCGAGCAGGTCAAGTTCGACAGCGAGATCATCGACATGGTCCGCCATCATCACGAGCGGTTCGATGGAAACGGCTATCCCGACAGGCTCAAGGGCGAGGAGATATCCCGCAACGCGCGCATACTCGCCGTGGCCGACACGCTGGACGCGATGCTCTCCGACCGCCCGTACCGCAAGGGCATGGACCCGGAGAGGGCGCTTTCGCTGATTCAGGAGGCGTCCGGAACGCAGTTTGACCCGCAGATGGTGGACGCGCTGATGCGCGCGGCGCAGCGCGAGGAGAACAAGTTCCTCAAGGAGAGCAAGGCGTCATGATTATGCTGGTGTGCCTGGCGCTGTCGCTGATCATCGGCTATGTCCGCGGGGGCAGGCTCTCGCACTACCTGCACGCGCCGCTGCGCGGCGTGCTGCTGCCCATCGCGGCCTACGCGCTGGAGTTTTCGTTCAACTGGCTCGAGATATGGCTGCCGTGGCCGCCCTCGGCGTGGCTCGGCCCGGCCGTGTGCGTGGAATACGCGCTGATCCTGGCGTTTGTGTGGCTCAATCGCAGCCGCGACGCGTTCTGGCTGATCGCGCTTTCGTCGCTGTGCAACTTTGCCGCCATCGCCGCCAACGGCTTTCGCATGCCCATATCGCCCATCGTGTACGAGCATCCCCTGTTTGAGGGCATCGTCGAGCGCGTCGGCGCTGGAGAGATGGTCGAGTATGTGC
>DXVG01000238.1 GCA_019409045.1 Clostridiales bacterium
GTATTGATTATAGGCTGTACTTTACCATCTGTCAACACCGCCGCAGCGCACCCCGGCGCGGCGGAGCGCCTGAAAATCCGGTACTTTTATCCGATTATTGCGCAAAATATCCGATTTCCCCGCCTGATCGAATTGACAGAACGGCTTGACTGTTTTATACTTATCTGCATCATCCCGCGTGCGGCCTGCGCCGCCGCATATACCAATACGTTCGGAGGCATCCCATGGTTCACAAGTGGGAAATCCATATACCGCAGCTGAGCCCGCAGCTCGCCCGCATCGCCTATCTGTGCCTGCCGGAGGGATACGGCGATGATCCCGAAAGACGCTACCCCGTGCTCTACATGTTTGACGGACAGAATGTCTTTTTTGATGAAGACGCCTCATTCGGCACATCCTGGAACATGGCCCGCTACATGCAGGAGAGCGGCACGCCGCTGATCATCGCCGCCGTCTCGTGCAACACCGAGGGCGACAACCGCCTGCACGAATACTCGCCCTTTGCGCACGGCACGCCGTCCCTGGGCGCGATACAGGGCCGGGGACGCACGACCATGAACTGGCTCGTGCGCGAGTTCAAGCCCCTGATCGACTCCATGGCCCGCACCCTGCCCGGTCGGGAAGACACGCTCATCGCCGGCTCTTCGATGGGCGGGCTGATGAGCCTGTACGCCGCCACGGCCTACAACGACGTGTTTTCGCGCGCCGCGTGCCTGTCCCCCAGCCTGTGGGTTGACCCCCGCAAGGTGCACCGGATGATCCGCCGCGCGCACATCGCGCCCGACACGCTCATCTACATGGACTACGGCGGGGAGGAGATGGGCAACCACAGCCAGACGCTCGGCGCCCTGTGCGCCACCAGCCGCGACCTGCTCCTCTCGGGCGTGGACCTGACGCTGCGCATCGTGCCCGGCGGCACGCACTCGGAAGCCTCCTGGGCCGAGCGGGTGCCCACATTCATGCACTGCCTGGGCTTTTAAGCCAGGCCGTGGCCCCCCGCGCGCAGACGTCGCTATTTTTGCCCGTTTTCCCATCACCCTGCAAAAGGAGATTTGCCCTATGGAAGTCCGCTACTTCAAGACGTACTCAAACTGCCTCGGCCGGGATATGGAGTTCAAGGTCTACGGCCACCGCGGCAAGCCCGTGCTCTTCATTCCCTGCCAGGCCGGCCGCTTCTTCGACTTTGAAAACTTCCACATGGACGACGTGTTCCGCCCGTGGATCGACGCGGGAAAGATCATGGTCTTCTCCATCGACACCATCGACGGGGAGACCTGGGCAGACAAGGGCGGCGACCCGCGCAGGCGCATTGAGCGCCACGAGCAGTGGTACCACTACATCGTCGACGAATTCTACGCAAAGATGTGCGACATCGCAGGCGAGCGCAACTGGTTCCAGCAGCCGGCCATTCCGTTTGGCTGCTCCATGGGCGCCATGCACGCGGGCAACCTCTTCTTCCGCCGGCCGGATCTGTTTGACGGCGTGCTCGCGCTCTCGGGCATTTACGACTCGCGCGAGAGCTTTGGCGACTACATGGACGACCTGGTCTACCAGAATTCCCCGTGCGATTATCTTTCGAACATGCCCGAAGATCACCCCTACATCGCCATGTACAACGAGCGCCGCGCCATCTTCTGCGTGGGGCAGGGCGCCTGGGAAGACCAGCTGCGCGAGAGCACGGCCCGGCTTGACCGCGTGCTGCGCGCCAAGGGCATTCACGCCTGGGTGGATTTCTGGGGCTACGACGTGGCGCACGACTGGGACTGGTGGTATAAACAGGCAGCCTACTACCTGCCGTATATCATGGGCGAGCGGTGAGCGCCGCCCCCGCCCGCCGCGTGTGAGGCGGGCCAAAGGCTTTCGCCGCCCCGGCGCGGGCGGGGCCCGCAAAAGATGATCCCCCGCGCGGAACGAACTGCAAAAGGAGTGGACCCGACCATGAGAAACTTCGTCTTCATCTCTCCGAACTTCCCCACCAACTACTGGAAGTTCTGCGCCGAGCTCAAGAAAAACGGCATGAACGTGCTGGGCATCGGCGACTGCCCGTACGACCAGCTCATGCCCGAGCTGCGCGGCTCGCTGAGCGAGTATTACAAAGTCTCCTCGCTGGAAAACTACGAAGAGGTCTTCCGCGCCGTCGCATTTCTGACCTACAAGCACGGCCGCATCGAGTGGCTGGAGAGCAACAACGAATACTGGCTCGAGCGCGACGCCGCGCTGCGCACCGCGTTCAACATCACCACCGGCTTTAAGACCAGCGACATGGAGCCCGTCAAGCTCAAGTCAGCCATGAAGGCCTACTACAAGAAGGCGGGCATCAAAACCGCGCGCTGGCACCTGGTGGGCGACTACGCGGGCTGCCGCCAGTTCATCGCGCAGGTGGGCTATCCCGTCATCGTCAAGCCCGACAACGGCGTGGGCGCTTCGCGCACCTACAAGCTCAAAAACGAAGACGAGTTCAACTACTTCTTCGCCACCAAGGACCAGACGTCCTTCATCATGGAGGAGTTTGTCAACGGCACCGTTCACACCTACGACGCGGTCATCGACTCGAAGGGCAACCCCCTCTTTGAGACGGGCAATGTGACGATGGATTCCATCATGGACACCGTCAACCTCAACGGCAACTCCTGCTACTACATCGAAAAGCACCTGCCCGACGCCATGCGCGATGTGGGCCGGCGCACCGTGGCGGCGTTTGGCGTGAAGAGCCGGTTTGTGCACCTGGAGTTCTTCGTGCTCAACGACGACCAGCCCGCGCTGGGCAAGAAGGGCGACATCCTGGGGCTTGAGGTCAACATGCGCCCCTCCGGCGGATTCAGCGCCGACATGTTCAACTTCGCCAACTCCACCGACGTCTACAAGATCTGGGCCGACATGGTCGCCTTTGACCGCAGCACGCTGAGCGCCGAGGGCCGCGCGCACTACTACTGCTGCTACTGCGGCCGCCGCGACGGCAAGAACTTTGTGATGGATCACGACGCGATCATGGCGCGCTATGGCAACCGCATCAAGATGGTTCAGCGCATCCCCAAGGCGCTCTCCGGCGCGATGGCCGACATGATGTACCTGGCCAACCTGGACACGCCCGAGGAAAAGGCGCAGTACTACGCCGACCTGCTGGCCACCCGCTGAGCCGCCGTACGCGAACCCGTTTGACACGCTGCCGCCTGTTCCACGGAACAGGCGGCAGTGTGTCGAAAAAGTCCGCCTGCGGCGTCCTTTTTCGAGTTTTGCGCCGTTTCCCTCTCGGCCTTTCAGGCCTCCCGGGCGGGAAACGGCGTAAGGAAGCCTTGCTACTGTCTCTTATACACATCTCC
>DXVG01000239.1 GCA_019409045.1 Clostridiales bacterium
ATGGAGATGGTCTCCGCGCTCATCGGCGCGCAGAACTTCTCCATGCCCGCCGGCTACGTCGGCGATGGAGACGAGAGCTACCTGGTGCGCGTCGGCGACGAGTTTTCCTCGCTGGACGAACTGCGCGGCATGCGCCTGTTCTCGCTGGGGATGGAGAGCATCGACGTGGTCAGCCTGGCGGACGTGGCGCGCGTGGAGATCGTGGACAATTCGGAGGAAGCGTTTACCAAGATCAACGGCGAGGACGGCATACTGCTCTCCTTCCAGAAGCAGAGCAACCGCTCCACCGCGGACGTCGCGGCCCTCGTGAGCGAGACGCTGGATGAGCTCTCCGCGCAGTACGAGGGGCTCTCGTTCGCGGAGCTGATGAATCAGGGCGACTATATCGACATGGTGATCGACTCCGTGATCGACAACCTGCTCTACGGGGCCGTGTTGGCGGTGCTGGTGCTTTTGCTGTTCCTGATGGACTTCCGGCCCACGCTGATCATCGCGCTGTCCATACCGGTCAGCGTGGTCATCGCCTTTGTCGCAATGTACTTTACGGGCGTCACGCTCAACGTGCTTTCCCTGTCCGGGCTTGCGCTGGGCATCGGCATGTTGGTGGACAACTCCATCGTCGCCATCGAGAACATATACCGCCTGCGCAACGAGGAGGGCATGCCCGTCATGCGCGCCTGCATAGAGGGCGTCAAGCAGATCTCCGGCGCGCTGATCGCCTCCACGCTGACCACGGTGTGCGTGTTCCTGCCCGTCGTGTTTGTGCAGGGCATCACGCGGGAGCTGTTCAGCGACATAGGGCTTACGATCACCTACTCTCTGCTTGCGAGCCTGCTGGTGTCGATGACGGTGGTCCCCACCATGTCCGCCTCGGTGCTCAAGCGCTCCAAGCCGCAGAAGGAACGCTTTGATCGCGTGCGCCAGGGGTACGCGAAGCTGCTGCGCGGCGCGCTGCGCGTCAAGCCGCTGATCCTGCTGGTGGCGGTGGCGCTGCTGGGCTTCAGCGTGTGGCAGACGATGCAGATGAACATGTCGTTCATGCCCGAGGTTTCCTCGCCGCAGATGACCGCGACACTCGCCTTTGACCGCGATATGACGGACGCGCAGAAGCGCGAGGCCTCGCTGGAGGTCATGGACGGCATGCTGTCGGTGCCCGACGTGGAATCGGTGGGCATGACCTCCGGGTCGGTGATGGGCATCGGCGGCGGCGGTGAGTCGCTGGGCGAGAGCATGACGTTCTACATACTGCTCAACGAGGAGATGGAGCGCGAGAACGCGCAGGTGGCGGAGGACATCTCCGCGCTGGACACCGGCGGGCTCGAGCTGTCCGTGCAGACGAGCTCCATGGACATCTCCATGCTCAGCGGCGAGGGCATCTCCATAAACATCCAGGGCGAGGACATGGACGCGCTGCGCACGGCCGCGGCGGAGGTCGCGGACATCGTGCGCGGCATAGAGGGCGCGAGCGACATCTCCGACGGGCTGGAACAGAGCGAGCCGGAGCTGACCGTGCGCGTGGACAAGACCGCAGCCAACGAGGAGGGCCTGACCGTCGCGCAGGTGTATCAGTTCGTGGCGACAAAGCTCGCCGGAGAGCAGGAGATCACGCAGATCACGCTGGACGGCAAGGAGTACCCCGTCACCGTCGCGGAGCAGAGCAATCTGGATCTGACGGCGCAGGACGTTGCGAACCTGGAGATCGAGGTCGCCGGCGAGGAGGAGACCAAGCATGTGCGCATAGGCGACATCGCGCAGATCGAGGAGACGATGAGCCTTTCCTCCATCAACCGCCGCGACCAGAGGCGCACGGTGACGGTGAGCTTCAACGCGGCCGACGGCTACGCGCTCTCTCGCCTGAGCGACGAGCTGGAGGCGCGCCTTGCGGACTACACGCCCCCGGAGGGCTGCTCGGTGAGCCTGTCGGGCGAGAACGAGACCGTGCGCTCCATCATGGAGGACCTGGTGCTGGTCATCGCCGTGGCGATCGTGTTCATCTTCCTGATCATGGTGGCGCAGTTCCAGTCGTTCAAGTCGCCCATCATCGTCATGTTCACCATACCGCTGGCGTTCACCGGCGGATTGCTGGCGCTGCTGATCACGGGCATGGACCTGTCCGTGGTGGCGATGGTCGGCTTCCTGATGCTCTCGGGCGTGGTGGTCAACAACGGCATCGTGTTCGTGGACTGCGTAAATCAGCTTCGCATCGGCGGCATGTCCAAGCGTGAGGCGCTGGTGGAGACCGGCAAAATGCGCCTGCGGCCGATCCTGATGACGGCGCTGACCACGATCCTGGGCATGTCCACCATGGCGCTGGGCACGGGAATGGGCGCGGAGATGATGCAGCCCATGGCCATCGTGTCCATCGGCGGGCTGATCTACGCCACGCTGATGACGCTGTTCGTCGTGCCCGTGCTCTACGACCTGTTCAACGGCGAGAAGATGAAGGCGCGCGAGATCGAGATGATCCGCGAGGCGGCCGGTCTGCGCGACGAGGCGGAGCTGCTCGGCGAACAGCAGACGGAGGCCACGCCGCATGCGCCCGCGCTCGAAGCAACAGGCGATGCGCTCTCCCCCGCTCCCCAATCGGGCGCGACGGATGCCGCCTCCGCGGCGCAGGCACCGCCCGCTCCGGAGGCAGCACCCGCGACGGAAGCTCCGCCTGCGACGGAAGTTGCACCCGCGACAGAAGCCCCGTCCGTGACGGAGGCGCCGATCGCGACGGAAGCTTCTCCCTCTCCGGAGGCGCTCCCCTCTCCCCTCGAGGCCGCTTCCCCCGCCCCCGAGGAGGCCGAAAAGAAGAAAAAGAAGAAGAAAAAGGACGGCAAAAAGAAGGACCGGAAGAAAAAGCGGAAAGAGGACGACTGAGCGCCCGCTTCAACGCAGGGGCTCGGTGAGCGGCAAACATGACAAAAGCGGAGCGACGTCCACGCGGACGTCGCTCCGTTCAGCGTTTTGGGGCGCTTTATGACTGATCGTCCGGGGCAAACGTCCAGCCACAGTCGGCATGGTAGATCATCTGATGGGTCATGCCGCCGTCGATGCATATGTTCTCCCCGGTGATGAATCCCGCCCTGTCCGAGCAGAGATACAGGACCATGTTGGCGATGTCCAGAGGGTTCCCCACCCTGCCCGCCGGATGCTGGAGCGCGTCCGCGCCGCCGTATTCTGTGAAGGCCGTGTCGATCCAGCCGGGGGAGATCGAATTGACGCGCACCTTCCCCGCCAGGCTCACCGCCAGCGCGTGCGTCAGGGCCGCGATGCCGCCCTTGGCGGCGGTGTAGCTCTCCGTCTGCGGCTGGCTCATGCGGTCG
>DXVG01000024.1 GCA_019409045.1 Clostridiales bacterium
CTGTTGACTTTGTCAACATCCTGAGCCCCGCGGGCCGGTCGGACCCGCGGGGCTCAGAGCGTTGCCAAAGCCCCCAAACGCAAAAATCACTTCCGAAAGAGAACAAGCGGAAGTGATTTTTGCTTCCTGCGTCAGCATCGCTTGCAAACTGCGGTCACTTACGTCCATGTAAGCTCCCTTGTTTGCAAGCTCGCTTCCTTGGCTTGCGGGCTTTCTCAACACTCTGGCAGTCTGTTGACTTTGTCAACATCCTGAGCCCCGCGGGCCGGTCGGACCCGCGGGGCTCGCGTTTTCAGGACTTATTCGGACACATACGGCAGCAGCGCGATCACGCGGGCGCGCTTGATGGCCGTGGAGAGCTGGCGCTGATGCTTGGCGCAGGTGCCGGTCATGCGGCGGGGCAGTATCTTGCCGCGCTCGCTGGTGTACTTCATGCGAAGGCGCACCATGTCCTTGTAGTCGATGTGCTGGACCTTGTCCACGCAGAACTGGCAAACCTTGCGACGGGGCTTGCGGCCGCGGGGGCGGCGTACCCGTTCGCCTCTATCTTCAGACATTGCTCGTTTTCCTCCTTGCTTGCTGGATCGACGACGGCGTCAGAACGGAAGCTCGTCGTCTACGTCGGTAAAGCCGTCGGCATCGGGCGCGTAGCCGCTGGGCTCGGACGGCGGGGGCGGATTCTCTCCGCGCGGCCGGTCGCCCTGCGGCGAGCCGAGAAACTCCACGTTGTCGGCAATGACCTCGGTGACGTAGCGCTTGGAGCCGTCCTGCGCATCATAGGAACGGACCTGTATCGCGCCCTCCACCGCGACCTTGCGCCCCTTGGACAGATAGCGGGCGCACAGCTCCGCCGTCTGCCGCCAGGCGACGATGGGGATAAAATCTGCCTCGCGCACGCCCTGCTGGTTCACAAAGCGGCGGTTGACCGCGATGGTGAACTGACACACCGTCACGCCCGAGGACGTGGTGCGCGTCTCAGGGTCGCGCGTGAGATTTCCGATCAAAATGGCTTTGTTCATGACCTGTACCTCCCCAAAGGCGTCGGTCGCCGGGGTTATTCGGCCTCGGAAACGGGGGCTTCCTCGTCCGCGGACTCGGCCTCGGCCGCAGCGGCGGGCTCGGCAACGGCCACGGGCGCGGGGGCGGCCGCGGGCGCTTCGGCGGCCTCGCGCACCGGGGCGGGACGGTTCATCTCGCGCCGGGCGGGCAGCTCGCCCTCGTAGCGGATCACCAGGTAGCGCAGCACCTGCTCGGCGATCTGAAGATTGCGCTCCAGCTCGCGGGGCAGATCGGCCGGGGCCTTGATGTACATCAGCACATAGTAGCCCTCGGTCTTGTAGTTGATGGCGTAGGCCAGGCGACGCTTGCCCCACTCATCGACGCGCTCCACCTCGCCGCCGTTCTTGGCGACGAGCTCGTTGAACCGACCGATCAGCTCGTTGCGCGCGCTGTCCTCCAGCGCCGCGTCGATCACATACATGACTTCATACTGGTTCATTGGATACGTTCACCTCCTTGTGGACTTCGGCCATGGCGCGCAGCCATGGCAAGGATGCGCCAATTCCATATTATATCAGAATTCTTTCGCCTTGGCAAGATGCAGAAATGTGAAAAAATGCGTCGCTTCAGGTTCAATCTTCTTTGCCACGACCGACCGCCCTCCGCTTTTTATCGCACTGCGTTATCTGCCACTTTCGCGATCTGTTCGACTGCATACAGCGGCAGATCTACGAGCCGACCTTCTTTCCTGTAATCCGCCATCGAAGTGCGAACCGATACTTCGGGCGAGAATTTCTCCACATAGGTTTTCAGGCTTTTCGCCCGGAGATTGACCTCTGCCCTTGCCTCCACCGGAACGATCATTTCGCCCGTATCCACGACAAAATCGACCTCACAGGAGCCTCTGTCATTGGTGTAATAGTAAACGCCCATATCCTCGATGGTTTTGAGCTGCTGGCAAACATACTGTTGCGTCAGTGCACCCTTGAACTCAACGAAGAGGTCGTTGCCGTCAAGCAAAGTCCTCTGGCGAAGGCCGGTCATGCAACCAAGCAGGCCTACATCCACAACAAACAGCTTGAAGGCTTTCAAGTCCGCGTAAGCCTTCAAGGGGATACCCGCCGCATTTACCCGGCTGACCTTGTGGACGAGCCCGCAATCGGAAAGCCACAGGATCGCGGTTTCGTATTCCCTGGCACGGGCCCCCTCGCGGACAAGTCCGTAAAGAAACTTCTTGTTCTCCTTTGCAAGTTGAGAGGGGATGCTGTTCCACAGCATGCGAATCTTCGGAACGATCTCGTTTGGCGCGTGCTTGGAGAAGTCCTGCTCATAGGCGGCAAGGATCCGCTTTTGAATGCTGCGCACTTCGTTGAAGTCCCTATCCTCAGCAAAGCTCTGCACCGCTTCCGGCATGCCGCCGACAAAGTAATAGTGCTTCAAGGCGTCAATATATGTCTGTCGAAAGCTTGTGATCATCTGAAAATCCTGTTTGTCAAGAAGTTCCGCAAAACGCTCCCTGTCGGTTGCCATCAGAAACTCTCTGAAAGAGAGGGGATAGAGCTTTAAGAAATCCACCTTGCCGACAGGAAAAGACGTACCCTCGTGCAGGGCAATGCCAAGGAGCGAGCCTGCGCAGACGATGTGATACTGCGGCGCGTTTTCATAGAAGTATTTGAGGGACGTCAGCGCCCTGGGAACTTCCTGCACTTCGTCAAAAATCAAAAGTGTGTTGCCGGGGTCGATTTTCCGGCCGGCATACAGCTCCAATCCCAGGATCAGGCGGTCTGTATCCAAGTCAGATGCAAACAGCTCTGCCATTCTGGAATTGGAGTCGAAGTTGATATAAACGGCATCCGCATACGCCTGTTTGCCGAACTCCTTCATCAGCCAGGTCTTGCCGACCTGTCGAGCCCCTTCGATGATCAACGGCTTGCGACGCTTGCTTTCTCTCCATTTCAACAGTTTTTCAATGGCAATTCGGTACATGGACGCGCCTCCGTCATCGCAATATGAATACAGTATAACACGATACGCCAAAAATTACAACGACTTTTGGAAGAGAAATCACATTTTTGCGACGAACAATGCGACAAGCATCCATTCGGCCGCCGTTTTGAATGCTCTGGGCAAAAACAGGCGACATTCGGGCATGAAACCCAATATCGCCTGTTTTCGTTGTCCCGTGCGGCAGCCACACCATTTTATGCGCAGCCGCCCTTCCGGGCGCTTTTTGGGGAAAGGGGCTACTCCACGCCCGCGAAGTCCGCGTCCAGGAGGTTCAAAAACATCTCCAGGCAGTAGACCAGCCACTTCTGGTCGCCGGTCATGTTGTCGGTGCAGTGCGGCAGGAACTCCGGGCGGGTGGGGCCCTTCCAGTCGCGGAACCACTCGTTGGTGGCGCGGGGCATGGGCAGCTTCGGCGGCGCGACGAAGTCCGGGTAGAGGCTTCGGAACATCTCGCGCACCAGGTACTTGCTCTCGCCCGCGCGCACGCGCGCGTAGTCCAGCGGCGCGTCCAGATAGGTGCCCAGGTAGGGAAGCGCGGCCTCCACGCCCGCACAGCCACAGGCGTTGAAGTAGCTGGTGATGACCTCGCGGATGAAAAACTCCGAGATGAAGCGGTGCGGGTCGATGTGCCCGTCCTGCTCGTAGGCGAGCATCGGCTCGATCACAAGCTGCGCCTGGCGCAGTATCTTCCACGGCGCGGTGAAGGAGAAGCGCTCGATAAAGTCGCCCGCCAGCCAGTCCCTGGAGAGCAGGCCGTCCAGCCCGCCGTAGATGACGTCGGCGGTCTCGCCGAAGATCAGGCGCTCAAAGCCGTCCCGCTTGGCCTGCAATGCCGCCTTGTAGATCTGTATCTCGATGGAGTGCACGGGCATGCCCTTGCGCTTCATCAGCGCGGGGGTCAGCGCCTCAAAGTCCTCCCAGTAGATGTCCACGATGCGGTGCTCCAGGCCGCACTCCTGCGCGTAGCGCGCGGCGCCGGGGCTCTCGTCGGTCACCTGCATGCCGGGCACCACGCAGCGGAACGTGTAGGCCACCGAGCCCCTGGGCATGAAGCGCGCCAGCGTCGCCGAGTCGATGCCGCCCGAGAGCGCCAGCGCGGCCTTGCCGTCTGCGCAGGCTGCGCGCGTGGCGCGCTCCAGCTCGCGCATGAGCGTGGCGCTGTCGCGCACGGGCAGGCGGCTCTCCCGCGGGGGCATGGGAAAGCGCCTGGGCGGGTACTTTTCGCTGAAGGCCCTGTCCGGGTCCTGAATGGTGCGATAGGTCAGAAACGAGTTCATGCAGTACACGCGGTCTACCTTCACGCCTGCGCCTCCCCTCCGTCCTCGCCCCGCACGGCGCGCAGGGCCTTGGAGATCTGCGTGGAGGACACGCCCAGCGTGTAGGGGAAGTACACGATGCGCACGCCCGCCTCGGCAAACTCCTTTTCGTATTCGCGCCACTTGTCGGTGCCGTACCAGTCGTCGCCCACGAACAGCACGGAAGCGCCCAGCTTTTTGCACATGGTCAGCTTGTCCATGTCGTACTGGGGCACGGCCGCGTCCACATAGCGTATGCTGCGCACGATCTCGATGCGGTCGCTGAAGGGTATGATGGCCCGCTTTCCCTTGTAGGTGACGAGCTCGTCCACCGTCACGCCCACGATGAGCTTGTCGCACAGCCCCCGGGCGTTTTTCAGAAGCGTCAGGTGCCCGATGTGGAACAGGTCGAACACACCGGCGGTGTACCCGATGGTCATAGCTCTCCCTCCCGATCCGCTCAGCGCTCGAAGGAGCACTTCTGCGGCAGTATCTGCTCAAAGGCGGCGATGAGCTTGCGCCGCTCGGTTTCAAAGTCGAAGCCCGTGTCGTCGTCGTTGACGCACAGCATGCGGTACCTGCGCGCGGCAATGGCGGCCGCGGCCTGCGCGACGCCGCCCTCGCGCCTGGGGAAAAACGGCGTGCCCAGCGGCTTGGAGGGCGCGAACCGCCCGTGCGCGAGCTGCCAGGAGCGCGCCGCGTGCTGGCTCACATCCGCCATGGAGCGGAAGCGGCGGCGGCAGGTGGCGTCCAGCTCCCGCGCCCCGGCCATCCAGAGCTGCTCGAACGTGCGCCTTTCGTAGGCCACGGCCAGGTGCGGCGAGGCAAAGCCCGTAAAGTACGGCCAGAAGCTCAAAAGCGCCGAGCGCACCACGCTGCGCATGCCGTTTTTCGGGCTGAACCACTTGCGGCGGTTCAGGCGCAGGTACATGGCGCGGTCCAGATACCGGTTCAAAATGCCCACGTTGTTGAGCGCGATGTGGGCAAACACGTCGTCTGCCGAGCGCGCGTGCGCGACGGTGAAGCGGCAGGTGTCGCAGGGAAGGCCGTCCCGGAAAAAGTCCTGCTCGCGCACGGGCGAAGTGAGGTATACGTCGTCGTTGAAGTAGACGAAGTGCTCGCTCAGATCGGGGATGCGGTGCATGTTCAGCTCGATGGTGTGCGAGCTGAACGTGGGCAGGTACTCCGGGGGGATGTAGTCCTGGTGGCGCACGATGCGCAATCGCGGCTCGTCCGCGTTCAGCCACGCGGGGACGTGGCCCCAGGTGACGAAGTGCACGCGGCGCACCCACGGCGCGAACGCCGCCACGCCGCGAAACCAGTAGCGCAGCGTGCCCCAGTCCCGGTAGCGCGCCGCGCCGCCGTCCTCGCCCTCGCCCGGCGCGTACTTTTCGCGCTCGGCGCGCCAGGCGGGGTCGCTCCCGTCCACCCACGGGAGCACGAAATCAATCTCCATGCGCGTCCTCCCGCTCCCCGTCCATGATGTAGAGCGCGCCCGAATGCGTGACGCGGTGCGCCTCGTCCGGCAGGCACATGTAATCGCCGTACTTGCGCGTCAGAAGCCGGTCGTACCCGCGCGGGCAGGGAAACGTCCTGTCCCGAAAGGGCATTTCCACGGTGTTGAGCATGTCCTCGCGCGGCAGCACGCTGCGCTCCCCCCACGCGCACAGCACGCCCGCGCGCGCGGCGGCGTCCGGCGAGACGCGCGAGGCCTCCCGCGTGATGCGCCGGCCGCAGATCGAGGGCGGGATCAGGCACCACGGAAAGCGCTTGCGCAGGCGGTTGCCCGCCCGCAGCAGCGCGCGCGCGGGGCCGAGCTCCTCCTCCGGCTCCGGCCACAGGGCCAGCACGCCCTTGACCAGGCGGTCCCGGTCGCGGCGCATGCGCTGGGCGCGGCGCAGCAGGTGCTCGTCGTCCTCGTCGCAGCCGTCGATGGGGAATATGTCCACGCTCACGCCCCCGCGGTAGCGCGGCCGCACGCCGTTGTGGCACACCGTGCGCGCGTCCGTCAGGCGCATGTAGGCCTCCGGCCCGCACGTCAGGCGCGCGTTCGGCCAGGGCTCGCGCCGGAAAAGCTGCGCAAACTTATCGTAATCCGGGCGCGGCATGGCAAGGTCCACGTCGTCGTCCCAGGGGATGAAGTCCGCGTGGCGCACCGCGCCCAGCAGCGTGCCTCCAAAGAGCTGATAGCGCAACTGATGCGCCTGGCAAAAGTCCGCGAACGTGCACATGAGCGCGAACAGGCGGTCCTGCCGCTCCCGGATGTCGGTCAACTGCCGCATACGGCGCCTCCCTTGCGGATGGATAACACGTCCAGTATAGCACCTTTCGCGCAAACAATCAAGCCGGGGACGCGGCCGCGCGCCGCGGCATAGCATGCAGGGGAGCGGCGACGCCCGCGCGGCGCGCCCGCTCCCCACCGAAAGGAGGATCATCCGTGTACAGACATCGAACCAACCGGAACCGGAGCTGCTACGGACTGCTCCAGTCCGTTCCCCGCGCCGCGGCCTGCGGCGTGTACTATCAGGGCCCCTGCCCGTCCCGGACCGCCGACTACCCCGGCGTGTGCGCCTGCGGCTGCGGCTGCGAGACGCCCGTGGACGACTGCGCGCGCTGCGCCCCCATCTGCGAGGATGCGGACTGCATGGCGGAGCTGACCGCCGCCGTGCAGGACGAGTGCTGCGGCTGTGGCTGCGGCTGCTCGGGAAATTGCGGCTGCTCGGGAAATTGCGGCTGTTCAGGAGGCTGCGGCTGCTCGGGAAATTGCAACTGCGGCTGCCCGGCCGAGCCGGATTGCCCCGCGGACTGCCCGGATTACTACGCCGTGCTCGCCGCCAACGGCCCCGCCTCGCTCCAGGACGGCGGCACGCTGCCGCTTTCCATCGTGCGCGGCGGCGGGAGCAGCTTTGCCACCTGCGCGGGCGGCGCGCAGGTGCTCAGGGGCGGTACCTATCTGGTCGGCTACACGCTCAACGCGCCCGCGGGCTCCGTGGCCAGCGCGTTGCTCGGCCTGCGGCTCAACGGCGTGCGCCTCTCCGAGAGCGAGACGACCGTGCAGCTCGCCGGGAGCGCGCAGGCCGCCGCGTTCTCGGGACAGACGGTCATAAACGCCTGCGCGGGAAGCTGCATAAGCGTGGTCTGCAACGGCACGGCCACCTTCCCGCAGGGCGCGCCGCTTCTGACGATGACGCTGGTGCGCATATCCCCGTAAAGGCGCAAAGCGGCCGCCCCGGGGCGCGCAAAGCCTTGCATCCGGGGCGGCCGGTCTGTCGCAAAGGGTCGGTCAGCGGGCGAGGGCGCAGAGCTGCTCGATGTGCGCCGGCTCGTGCGCAAGCTCCAGTTCGAAGCCCGCCTGATACGTCTCGCCGGGCGCGAGCGTGATCAGCGTGCCGTTCCGGCGCGCCTCCGCGCGGGAGAGCACGCCCGATGTGGTCGGCTCCAGGCCCAGCGCGTAGTCGCCCGCGCGCATGCTCTTCCACTCGCACAGGATCGGCAGATTGCGCGCGTCGAAGCGCACGGCGGCGGCCATGCCCAGCTTTTCGTTGTGCAGCACCGCCAGCCCCTCGGAGGGGAAGCCGGTGTGGAAGTAGCACTGCTCCTCGCGGCCGATCTCCGGGGCCTCCATGCGGTCGTGCATGGCCATGCCCTCGCGGGCGAAGGCGTCGCGCGGCTCCACATGGCCCGCGTTGACGTACACGCGCGCGCCCTCGTCGAGCATGGGATAGCCGAAGTTGATGTGGTAGATCAGCATCAGCGGCGAGGGGGCGAAGCCCTGGTTCTCCACGCTGTCGGCCACGCGCACGCGGTTTGTCTGCGTGTGGACGTATATATCGCGCGTGAGCAGCAGGTTCTCCTCGAACACGCAGGCCTCGCGCACCTCGCCCCGCAGGTGGATGACCGCCTCGTCGCCGTCATACTCCACCTGGCAGCGCACGTTCTGGGCGGGCGTGTTGCTGTAGGGGCCGTGCAGGCCCAGCGCGCGCTCGCCGTCCATGCCCGCGCCGCCGGCGTAGCTCAGGCCGCAGGTGGTGAGTATGCCCGCGTTGAACTGGCGCAGAAAGCCGCGCGCGCCGTCCTCGGCATACAGGTTTGCAGAGCGCAACCCCACCTTCCCGCCAAAGCCCATGTTCACGCCGCGCAAGCGCAGAAAGGGCAGGTCCATGCCGCGGTCGGCCAGCACCGTCAGTTGCAGGCCCGCGCCGTTGTCCACGTCGAAGGCGCGCATGCCCCGGGCGGGGCCGTCGTTGAATGTGTAGTCCTTTACGCCAAAGAGCGTGTCCAGATTGCCCGCGTACATGCGCAGGCGAGCCAAATCGCTTTTTTTCATGCCGTTATAGCCGTCCTTTCCCGATGAGATTTCACCACTTACAGTATACAGCGTTTTGCCGCCGCGCACAAGATGCCGGGCATTTTTTTGCCGCCGCGCAATTTATGGAGAGTTTACACTTTTTTCGCGCGCATGTGGTATAATCTCAGCAGAGCACACAAAAGGGGGCGGGGAGATTGCATCGCCTGCGGCAAAGCGCGCGTCCCATCCTGCGGGACGCGGCGGTGGCGCTGACGGCGCTTGCGGGCGCGACGGGCCTGAGCGCGCTGTGCGCGCACCTGGACCCGGAGGGCAACAGCTATGCGCCGATGCTGTTTCTGTTCGCGGTGGCGCTCATCAGCCGCCTGACGCGCGGGTATGTGTACGGCGTGTGCGCGGCGGTCCTGAGCGTATTTCTGGTCAACTTCGCCTTCACCGAGCCGGTGATGGCGTTCAACTTCAGCCTCGCGGGCTACCCGCTGATGTTTCTGACGCTGCTGGCCACGGCGCTGTTCATCGGCGCGATGACCACGCAGCTCAAGCGGCAGGAGGAGCGCACATACCGCGCGCGGCTGGAGGAGATGCGCGCCAACCTTCTGCGCGCCGTGTCGCACGATCTGCGCACGCCGCTGACCTCCATCTCCGCCGCGGCCTCGGTGCTCTCCGAGGAGATGGACAACCTGCCGCCCGAGCGCCGGCGCGCCATGCTCGGCCAGATCAGCGACGACGCGCAGTGGCTGATCCGCATGGTGGAGAACCTTCTGTCCATCACGCGCGTGGGCGAGGGCGCGTCCGCGCTGCGCAAGGCGCCCGAGGCCGCCGAGGAGGTCGTCGCCGAGGCCGTGCGCAAGTACCGCGCCCGCTACGCCACGCCCGAGGCCGTGATCTGCCTGCCGGAGGAGCTGGTGATGGTGCCCATGGACGCCATACTCATCGGGCAGGTGCTCTCCAACCTCCTGGAAAACGCGGCCATGCACGCGCGGGGGGCCACGCGCGTGCGCGTCGGCCTGCGCGTGGAGGGGGCCAAGGCCGTGTTCGAGGTGTCCGACAACGGCGCGGGCATCGAGCCTGCGCGGCTGGAGACGCTGTTCGACCCCTCGGCGGCGCAGCCGAGCGACTGCGCGGGCAGTGGGCGCAACAACATGGGCATCGGCCTGAGCGTTTGCCGCACCATCGTCATGGCGCACGGCGGCGCGCTCTGGGCGCGCAATCTGCCCGAGGGCGGCGCGAGCTTCCGCTTCACGCTGCCCATGGAAAAGGAGGATACGCATGCGCAACGCGGCAACCATACTGATCGTTGAGGACGACGAGCGCATACGCGCGCTGATGCGCACGCTGCTGGTGGCGGCGGGCTACGCGGTGCTGGAGACGGGCAACGCCACCACGGCGCTTTCCATGCTGGCCTCGCACAGCCCGGAGCTTATGCTGCTGGATCTGGGGCTTCCCGACCGCGACGGGCAGGAGCTTCTGCGCGAGATCCGCTCCTGGTCGCGCGTGCCGGTGGTGGTGGTGTCCGCCCGCGGGCAGGAGCGCGACAAGGTGCGCGCGCTCGACGGCGGTGCGGACGATTACATCACCAAGCCCTTCGGCACCGAGGAGCTGCTCGCCCGCATACGCGCGGCGCTGCGCCACGGCCAGCGCGGCGCGGAGGGCGAAAAGAGCGTGTACAACATCGGCGGCCTGTGCGTGGACACGGAGCGCCGCGTGGTCAGCGTGGAGGGGCGGGAGGTGCACCTGACGCAGATCGAGTACAAGATCGTCACGCTTTTGTGCCGCAACGCCGGCAAGGTGCTCACGCACGACGCGATGATCCGCGAGGTCTGGGGCCCGTTTTCCGGGTGCGACACGCAGCTTCTGCGCGTGAACATGGCAAACATACGCCGCAAGATCGAAAAGGACCCCGCCATGCCCGAGTACATACGCACGGAGATCGGCGTGGGCTATCGGCTCGTGGACGGGCAGGGCAGGGACTGAAAAACCCCCTTCATGCATCATGGAGGGGGTTTTTGCGCGCCGGGCCGCTATGCGCCGGGCGCGTAGGAGGGCGCGCCGCACTCCGCGCAGGGCAGGTATCCGGAATAATGCGCCACCGCCAGCGTATACTTTTTGCTGTAGTAGGCGACGTATTTGCAGTCCGAGAGGTGGTAGTACTCACCGTTGTCGTTTGCGTAGACGTAGGTCTCCTGCGTCTCCTCCACGTCGCTGAACACGGGGCCGGAGGAGGAGCCGATCACGCCGGTGCCGATGTAGGTGCGGTCCAGCGCCTCGGGAAGCTCCGGGCCGTACACCGCCACGTCGCGCTCCGCGCCCACCAGCCGCACGCCTCCGGCCGCGTTCTCCGGCGGCAGCGTCTGCGGCAGCAGCACCGCGGTGGTCAGCGCGACAAAGCAGGCGGTCACCACGCACTTCACGGCGGGATGCCCCCGCGCGGTTCGCCACATCAGAAACAGGCCGTAGGGGAAACAGAGAATCAGAAGGAGGATGACCTTCCGATTCGACGGTTTCCGCCGCCGTCCCGGCTTTTTCCGCATTGCCCAAGCCCTCGTTTCCCAAAATTCGACAATATCCTGCCCAGTATTGTAACGCTCTGCGGGGAGGGCTGTAAAGAAACCGGGGGTGGAGTTCAGGGAAATGTACCAAACCGATAACAAGTGAAACACTTCTGTAATATACAACCGATTGCGGGGGCGCGCGGCCCCGGCCACAACATGTAGTGTCCGCGCGCGCAAGGCCCGCGGCGCTTGACAGCGGGCGCGCCGCGGTGGTATACTTGGTCTATTGACCGGAAACGCCGCTTCCATAATATGCGGGAGGGAGATGCGACATGGCGGAACACCATCAGGTCCTGGGCGTATCGCCCTGCGCGAGCAGGGAGGAGATCCGCGCGGCCTACCGCGCGCTCGCCCGCCGCTGGCATCCGGACCGCTTTATGGAGGGCCCGGAGCGGGAGTGGGCCACCGCGCGCATGGCCGAGATCACGGGCGCGTACCGCGCGTGCCTGCGCTCGGCGGGCAGCGCGCGCTGCCCGCACGCGGGGGACGAGGAGCGGCTGGCGCGGGCGCGGCGGCTGATCGACGACGGGCAGCTCGTTCGCGCGCGCGAGGTGCTCATGCAGGTGTCCACCCGCCGCGCGGAGTGGAACTACCTGTTCGGGCTGATGCTGCTGCACCGCCGCGAGTACGAAAAGGCGCTGATCTACCTGTCGGTGGCGGCGCACCAGCAGCCGGAGAACGAAAAGTACGCCCGCATGGAAAACGTGGCGCGCGGCGCGCTGGAGAGCGGCCGTCCGCGCCGGGCGCGCATACTGCGCTGAAGCGGGGCGGAATTAACATCCCGCGCCTTTACAAACGCGGCGCGGGCGGTATAATAGTGGTGAAAACGCCTTGAAGGGGAGCGCCTTCGCACGCACTTTCCCAAGCGAGCCGGGGGCGGTGGGAGCCCGGCGGAGAGGAGCGAGGGGTATCGCCCCGGAGCGGCAAGCCGAACGCCGTCGGCCAGTAAGCGAAGCCGGGTACGCCCGTTACAGCGAAGGCGCGCTTGCGCGCCGCGAGAGGGCGCTTTGCGCCAAATTGGGTGGTACCGCGATGAACCTCGTCCCATGTGGGCGGGGCGATTTTTTTCGGAGGGATGGTCTCATGTTTGAAAAGGTTTCCCCGAATCTGGATTTCGTGGCCCGCGAGGCCGAGGTGGTCAAGTTCTGGAAGGACAACGCCATCTTTGAAAAGTCCGTCCAAAACCGCGAGGGTGGCGAGGAGTTTTCCTTCTTCGACGGCCCGCCCACGGCCAA
>DXVG01000240.1 GCA_019409045.1 Clostridiales bacterium
GCGCGCCGCTGTAGTCGTGCCCTTTGGCGCTGTCCAGCACGGTTTCGCAGCCCTCACGGGCGCAGACCTGCGGCGTGGTGCAGGTCGCGGGCGTGCCGCTGTAGTCGTGCCCTTTGGCGCTGTCCAGCACGGTTTCGCAGCCCTCGCGAGCGCAGATTTGCGGCGTGGTGCAGGTCGCGGGCGCGCCGGTGTAGTCGTGCCCCTTCGCGCTGTCCAGCACGGCTTCGCAACCCTCGCGGGCGCAGATCTGGTCTGTCGTGCAGGTCGCGGGCGCGCCGCTGTAGTCGTGGCCGAGGGAAGCACCCACGGGAACCGTCACGCTGTTGCTGACCGCGTCGCAGTTATCGCACTGTACATAGTAGGTCGCGGCCGCGGTGCAGCTCGCTTCCGTCGCCTGCTGACTGGACGGCTTCGCGGTAAAGCTGTGCGCAGGGTCGCCATAGGGAACGGTCTTGTCCTTTGTGATCTCCTCGCAGTTGTCGCACTGGACGTAGTAGGTCGCGGCCGCGGTGCAGGTGGCCTCCGTCGCCTGCTGACTGGACGGCTTCGTGGTGAAGCTGTGCGCCGCCGGCTCTCCGTATTCGCCGCCGCACGTCGCGCAGATCGCCCGCGCCGTGCAGCTGGCCTGACCGCCGCCGCATTCGCCGTAGCCGTCCTTCTGGCTGTTCTGGGTGACGCTGCACCCGCTTGCCGTGCACTCGTGCCAGTGGTGGCCGTCGCCGTGCTCCCACTGGTCGCTCCAGCTATGTGTGTGCTTCTCGATCAGCTCAAGCTGCAGCGTGCTGCCCTTCTGGATGCTGTAATCCTGCAGTGTATTTCCATCCTCGAGCTGTCTTCCGGCAAAGAACAGCCTCTGCTGATCCGGCGGAATGCCTTCCTTGTCCTGTATCTTGGCCCTTATGTCCTCGATGCGGTCGGTCGGCTCCACTTCCAGCATTATATGCTTGCCGCTCGGCGTCACTACAGATATCTGCATCGCCAGCGCCTCCCCCGCGAGAAGCGCGCATGCCAGCGCCGCGACCGTCAATGCGATGAGTTTGCGTTTCGAGGTCATAGCCTCCTTCCCTCACCCCTTCAGCCCGCCGCGCGCCACGCCGCGCACGATGGACTTGCGGGCGAACAGGAACAGCACGATCATCGGCAGCACCACCACGGTGGACGCAGCCATGAGCAGCTCCGGGCTGGAGCCGGCCTCGGTGGTGAACACCTGCAGGCCCCAGGGCAGCGTGCGGTTGTTCGTGGAGGAGATGACGTACATCGGCCACATGAACGAGTTCCAGCTCGCCAGCGCGTTTAAGAGGATGATAGTCACCAGCGACGGCCGCGCCATGGGCACGAGGACGCACCACAGGTAGCGCCAGTTGCTCGCGCCGTCGATGCGCGCGGAGTAGTAGAGGCTGTCGGACACGGTATCGAAGAAGTTGCGCAGTATGTACATGTAGAAGATGGAGCTGGTAAAGGGCAGCACCAGCGCGGGAAGCGTGTCCCACAGCCCCAGGGAGACGATGGTGGAGTAGTTGGTGATGATGAGCATCTCAAAGGGGATCATCATCATCGACAGCAGCATGGAAAACAGCGCGCCGCGCCCTGGAAACCTGAGCCGCGAAAACGCGAACGCCCCCAGTATGGTGGTAAAGGATGTGATCGCCACCGAGCAGACCATGACCACCACGGAATTGAGGAAGTAGCGCGCGAACGGCGCCTTTTGAAAGGCGATCTCAAAATTGGTCAGGCTCAGCGAGGAGGGCAGCCACTGCGGCGGGAACTTGTTGATCTCCGTGGGCAGCTTGAACGCGGAGGAGAACATCCAGAAAAACGGAAAGATCATGATGATCGCGCCCAGCGTGAGAAAGAAGTACATGAAAAATCGGGCGATCCTTCTGCGTGCCATGCTCTCACCTCCTGCGCATCCACTTGTTCTGGATCAGAAGCTGTACCATCGTAAAGACGAAGATGAACAAAAACAGTATGATCGCGGCGGCGGCGGCGATGCCGTACTCGCGGCTCTCCATCATCGCGTAGCGTATGTAGTAGACCACGGTGTACAGGTTGTAAAACGGCCCGGCCTCGCCCTTGAACAGGGGGTACAGCTCCGAAAACACCTTGAAGGAGGAGATGGTGTTTACAATGCACACCAGAAAGATCGTCGGCGCGAGCAGCGGCACCGTGATGCGGAAGAACACGCGCATCGGGCGCGCGCCGTCCACGCGCGCGGCGGTGTAGTACTGCTCATCTATGTTTTGCAGGCCGCTGAGCAGCAGTATGATCGTGAAGGGCAGTATGTTCCATATGCCGAAGATCACAAGCGCGGGCATGGAGTATTCCGCCTTCGTCAACCAGCCGATGGGGTCCACGCCGAACCAGGAGAGTATGTAGTTGATGATGCCGAACTTCTCGTTGTACATCAGCCGCCACGCGAGGCCCACCGCCGTGACCGATGTGACCATCGGCAGGAAGTACGCCGTTTGAAACAGCGCCGAAAAGCGCAGCTTCTGGTTGAGCAGGTAGGCCACCACCACGGCGATGCAGGTGGATATGGGCACCACCAGCACCACATATTGCAGCGTGTTCCCCACCGCCTGGCGGAACTTGGCGTCGGAGACCACGCTTTTGTAATTCTCTACGCCCCACTGCGCGAACTCCCGCGTGAGGTAGGAATAGTCCTCCTTGAAGGACATGAGCACGACGTTCACCACCGGGTAGAGCGTAAAGGCCACCACGCCGATGAGAAACGGCAAAAGGTACAGCCACGGCTCCACGCGCGAAAAGCGCGCATGGCTGGTAAGGTCGCGCTCAAAGCTCTGCTTCTTCATCGCACCCTCTCCCCCGTTTCCGCGTCAAAGAGGAACACGCCGCGCGAGCGCAGCCCGATGGATACCTCCTGCCCGGTCGCGAGCCCCGCCTCCACGTCGATATAGGCGCGGAACTCGCACGAGCCGAAGGCGAGCATCGCCATCTCCTCCTTGCCCATCTGGTAGGTGGAGCGCACGCGGCAGCGAAGCGGCCCGTCCGGGTCGAGCACGGCGCTCTCCGCGCGCAGGGAGAGCGTCACCGCGCGGCCCTCCTCCACGCCCTCCAGCAGCGCCAGCGCGCAGGACGCGGAGCCGTCCTCCAGCTCGAAGCGCCCGTTTTTCACCGCGCCGCGCAGGTTGTTGATGGGCGGGTTTCCCAGGAAGTCCGCCACAAACTGGTTCGCGGGCTGGTTGTACAGGTTCTGCGGAAGGTCGTTCTGCTGCAAAACACCCAGCTTCATCAACACGATGCGGTCGGAGATGGACATGGCCTCCTCCTGATCGTGGGTGACGAAGAT
>DXVG01000241.1 GCA_019409045.1 Clostridiales bacterium
AGGTTCGTTGCACCTCCAAAATGCTTGGCTTTTCCTGCGCCGATCGTGCCGGCGCTCGGCCGCGCGTCTGGCGACACGCGCGGCGCGGTAATATCGAAAGGCCGCCGAAACCCGCGAAGCGGGCAGCCGCTTCGGAGGCCGATCTGTTCCTCTTCACGCCCGGGCGCGCCCGGGCATGCCTGCGCCCCCCGCGCTGCGGCGGGGAGGCGGCCTTAACCCTGCTTCTGCTTGTGCTTGGGGTTCTCGCAGATGACCATCACGCGGCCCTTGCGCTTGATGATCTTGCACTTTTCGCAGATGGGCTTCACCGAAGGCCTTACTTTCATGGTCGTTTCCTCCTTCAAGTCGGGCTTGCGAAGCCCTTAATTCTTGCTGCGCCAGGTGATCCGGCCGCGCGTGAGGTCATAGGGCGAGAGCTCTATGGTCACCTTGTCCCCCGGATAGATGCGGATGTAGTTCATGCGCATCTTGCCCGAGACGTGCGCCAGTATCTTGTGCCCGTTGGGCAGCTCCACTTCAAACATGGCGTTGGGGTAGGATTCCGTGACAACGCCTTCGACTTCGATTACATCAGACTTGGACAAGTTTTTCCTCCTCCTCGCATATCCACCGGCGCAACTGATGGTCCTCCGTCGCCGCGCCCTGCGCGATCGGCGCGTACACGGCAAAGAGCGGACACAGGTGCTTTTTGCGCTTCTTCTTGGGGCGATCCAGCGTTCTGAGCCGACCGTCGCAGGCCAGCACGAAGTTCTCGTCCAGCACCTCGACCACCACAAACAGCCGTCCCGCGTCTCTTCCGGCCAGGGAGCGCGCAAGGCGGCCCCGTTCCAGGCTCGGCGCGCTCATCGGGCCATCTCCCTTACGCACGCGCCGGGGAGCGAGAGCACCTCCGGCTCGCCGTCGGTGACGAGCACCGTGTGCTCGTAGTGAGCGCAGAGGCTGCCGTCCCGCGCGGAGATGGTCCAGCCGTTCTCGGCCACGCACACATGCCAGTCGCCCATGGAGATCATCGGCTCGATGGCCAGCGTCATGCCCGGCTGCAGCCGCACGCCGCGGCCGGGGCGGCCGAAGTTGGGGATGGAGGGGTCCTCGTGCATCTGCTGGCCGATGCCGTGGCCGCACAGGTCGCGGATCACGCCATAGCCGAGGCCCTCGGCGTAGGTCTGCACCGCGCTGGAGATGTCGCCCAGGCGATTGCCCGCGCGGGCCTTGTCCGCGGCCAGCCAGAAGCTCTTTTCCGTGTCGCGGATGAGCTTTTCCGCCTGCGCGGCGCCCGTGCCGCCCACCAGCGCGGAGAACGCGCTGTCGGACTGCCAGCCGTCGAGTATCACGCCGCAGTCCACGCTGAGCAGCTGGCCCTCTCTGAGCGGCTCGTCGGTCGCGAAGCCGTGTACCACCTGCTCGTCCACAGAGGCGCAGATGGAGAAGGGGAAGCCCTCGAAGCCCTTGAACGACGGGATTGCGCCCGCGTCGCGGATGAGCCGCTCCGCCATGCGGTCCAGCTCCAGCGTGGTCACGCCCGGCGCGATCGCCGCGCGCAGCGCCGAGAGCACCTGATGCAAAAGCGCCCCCGCCGCGCGCATCTTTTCGATCTGCGCGGCGGACTTGATGGTGATCATACGCTACTCCAGGGAGGCGAGGATGCTCTCCAGAACATCCTCGGGCGGACAGTCCCCGTCCACCGTCGTGAGTTTGCCCTTGCCCTCGTAGTACCCGATCAGCGGCGCGGTCTGCTCGTGGTAGACCTTCAGCCGCTGGCGGATGGTGACGGGCTGGTCGTCGTCGCGATGCGTCAGCTGCCAGCCGCACACCGGGCAGGTGCGCTCGTCGGCCAGCTTGGAGATGTGGAAGGTCCCGTTGCACTTGCCGCACACGCGCCGGCCGGTCAGCCGCTCCAGAAGCCGCTCGTCCGGCACGGCGATGTTGAGCACGCAGTCGGGCGGGGCGATCTTCTCAAGCGCCTCGGCCTGTTCCACCGTGCGGGGGAAGCCGTCCAGCAGATAGCCGCGGCGGCAGTCCGCCATGGAAAGGCGCTCGCGCACCATTTCGATCAGCACATCGTCCGGCACCAGCTTGCCCGCGTCCATGAACTTCTTGGCCGCGAGGCCCATCGGCGTCTCGTTGCGCACGGCCGCGCGCAGCATGTTGCCCGTGGAGATATGCGGCACGTTCAGGCGCGAGCTCACGCCCAGCGCCTGTGTGCCCTTGCCCGCGCCTGGCGGGCCGAGGAAGATTAGTTTCATGCTCTACCCCCCGATCAGTTCAGGAAGCCCTTGTAGTGCCGCATGGTCATCTGGCTCTCGAGCTGGCGCATGGTTTCCATGGCGACCGACACGGCGATCAGAAGCGAGGACGCCGCAAACGGCAGGTTGATGCCGAAGATCGAGTAGATGATCGTGGGCAGCACCGCCAGGAACGCAAGGAACAGAGCGCCAAAGAGCGTGATCCTGCGCGAGATGCGCAGTATGAAGTCCGAGGTCGGCTTGCCCTGGCGGATGCCGGGGATCATGCCGCCGTTCTGCTGCATGTTCTTTGCGATCTCGACGGGGTTGAACGAGATCGAGGAGTAGAAGAAGGTGAACGCCAGGATCAGCAGCGCGAAGATCACCTGATAGCCCCAGCTCATCATGTGCACGTTGTTTTCCCACCACTGGGAGATGCCCCAGTTGGGGAAGAAGGCAAAGATGGTGGAGGGGAACTGCATGATCGCCGAAGCGAAGATCAGGGGAAGCACGCCGCTTGCGTTGATCTTGAGCGGTATGTGGGTGGACTGGCCGCCGTACATCTTGCGGCCGACCACGCGCTTGGCGTACTGCACAGGCACGCGGCGCTCGCCAAGGTCCACGAACACCACGCCCACCACCAGCACCAGGAACACCAGTATGATGCCGATGAAGTTGCCCACCGGGAACTGCGAGATATCCACAAACAGCGTGTAGATGTAGCCGCCGATGGTGCCGGCGAAGTTGGAGATGATGCCCGCGAAGATCAAGAGGCTTATGCCGTTGCCGACGCCGTTTTCGGTGATGCGCTCACCGATCCACATCGCAAGCGCGGTGCCCGCGGCCAGGCAGAAGCCGATGGTGATCAGCCCCAGGGCGCCCTGCTCGGACGCGCCCAGCGCGCCGGTGAGCGCCACGGCCTGCACAAAGCCCAGGCCGACGGTGACGTAGCGGGTGATCTGCGCGATCTTCTTGCGGCCCTCTTCGCCCTGCTTGTTGAGCTCCTCCAGCTTGGGAATCGCCACGCACAGGAGCTGCATGATGATCGAGGCGTTGATGTAGGGCGTGATGCCCATGGCCATGATCG
>DXVG01000242.1 GCA_019409045.1 Clostridiales bacterium
CAGCAGGTCGCCCGCCCCGGCCCCGCCGGGGCGCTTTGTTTGTTAATTGTCGCACACTTCCGCGCGCGGCCCTTGACTTTTCAGACACCGCGCCTTATAATCGGAAGCACCGGCGATGACTGGGAGAGTAAGCGGAACGCGATGATACAGCGAGGGCGATACGGTGCGAGCGCCCGCGTCAACTTCCGCCCAAGGACACCCACGAGCGCGGACGTATGCCGGCGTTAGCGGCTTTGAGACGGGCCTTTTCGGCCCAAGCAGGGTGGCACCGCGAAACGACCTTCGCCCCTACGTCGGGACGGAGGCTTTTTTATATCGCCGCCCATTCGGAAAGGAGAGAATCCCATGCTTACGCAGGCGCCCAAGGGAACGCAGGACATGCTGCCCAAAGACGCGCACCTCTGGCAGAGGATCGAACAGGCCATGCGCGATGTCTGCGCACTGGCCGGCTACCGCGAGGTCCGCACGCCCATGTTCGAGCACACGGAGCTGTTCGCCCGCGGCGTGGGCGACGGCACGGACGTGGTGCAAAAGGAGATGTACACCTTCGAGGACAAGGGCGGCCGCTCCATCACCCTCCGGCCCGAGGGCACAGCGGGCGTTGCGCGCGCCTTCATCGAGCACCACCTGTTCGCCGAGCCTTTGCCCTGCAAGCTCTATTACGCCTCCTGCCCCAACTTCCGCTATGAGAAGCCGCAGGCGGGCCGCCTGCGCCAGTTCCACCAGAACGGCGTGGAGGTGTTCGGCGCGAAGGACGCCTCCGTGGACGCGGAGATCATCGCCCTGGCGCTGGATGTTCTGCGCGCGTGCGGCATCGAGGGGCTGAGCGTGCGCATCAACTCCATCGGCTGCCCCAGCTGCCGCGCGGCCTATCAGGCGGCGCTCAGGGAGTACCTTTCGGGCAAGCTCGCCTCCCTGTGCAAGACGTGTAACGAACGCTTCTCGCGCAACCCCATGCGCATACTCGACTGCAAGGAGGACGCGGGCAAGCTCACGGACGCGCCGGAGATGCTGAGCTTTTTGTGCGAGGAGTGCCGCGAGCACTTCGCCGCGCTGCGCGAGCATCTGGACGCGCTGGGCGTGGCTTACAGCGTCGATCCCCGCATCGTGCGCGGGCTGGACTACTACACAAAGACCGTGTTTGAGATCGTCACCCCGACCGAGGACGGCGAGCTGACCGTGTGCGGCGGCGGCCGCTACGACGGGCTGATCGAGCAGCTCGGCGGCCCGGCCACGCCGGGCGTGGGCTTCGGCATGGGCGTGGAGCGCATGCTGCTGGTGCAGAAGATGCAGGGCGCTCAGCCCGAGGAGGCGCCGCTGTACGACGTGTTCGTCGCCACCATGGGCCAGGGCGCGCGGCTTGAGGGCATGAAGCTGGTGCGCGCGCTGCGCGAGGGCGGCCTGCGCGCCGACATCGACCACGCCAACCGCAGCATGAAGGCGCAGTTCAAGTACGCGGGCAAGCTCGGCGCGAAGAGCGTGGTGGTCATCGGCGGCGACGAGCTGGAAAAGGGCGTGGTCAAGCTGCGCGACATGGAAAACAGCGTCGAGGCCGAAGTGGCGCGCGACAAGATCGTAGAGATACTGCTGGAGATGAAGGGAGAATGACCCATGCTTTCCTATAAACGCGATACCTACTGCGGCCAGGTCACCGAGGCGCTGGCCGGAAAGAGCGTGCACCTCTCCGGATGGGTGCAGCGCGCCCGCGACCTGGGCGGCGTGGTGTTTGTCTGGCTGCGCGACCGCGAGGGGGTCGTGCAGCTGGTGTTCGACGAGGCCGTCTGCTCGCATGAGACGTTCGAGCTGGGCCGCTCGCTGCGCTCGGAGTACGTCGTGACCGCCGTGGGCGATGTGCGCATGCGCGCCGAGAACGCCGTCAACCCCGACCTGCCCACCGGCAGGGTGGAGGTGTTTGTGCGCGAGTGCGAATTGCTCAACAAGAGCGAGACGCCGCCCATCTACATCGACGACAAGGCCGAGGAAAACGAGACGGTGCGCCTCAAGTACCGCTATCTCGACCTGCGCAAGCCCTCGCTGCAGCGCAATTTGCGCATGCGCGCGAAGATCGCCTCCGCCGTGCGCGCCTACATGGACGGCGCGGGCTTTGCCGAGGTGGAGACGCCCATCCTCACCAAGTCCACGCCCGAGGGCGCGCGCGACTTCCTCGTGCCCAGCCGCCTGCACCCCGGCTCGTTCTACGCGCTGCCCCAGTCGCCGCAGATCTACAAGCAGCTTCTGATGCTGGCGGGCTTTGACCGCTACTATCAGCTCGCCCGCTGCTTCCGCGACGAGGACAACCGCGCCGACCGCCAGCCGGAGTTTACGCAGGTGGACGTGGAGATGTCCTTCATCGACGAAACGGACATACAGACGGTCATCGAGGGCGCGTTTTCGCGCGTGTTCTCCGAGGTGATGGGCATGGAGATCTCCCTGCCCCTTGAGCGCGTCACCTGGCGCGAGGCTATGGAGAATTACGGCAGCGACAAGCCTGACCGCCGCTTCGGCATGCTGCTCAAAAACGCCTCCGACCTGTGCGAGGGCTGCGGCTTCCCCGTGTTTGAGGACGCGGTGAAGGATGGCAAGTGCGTGCGCGGCATCAACGCCGAGGGCTGCGCGGACATGACCCGCAAGCAGATCGACTCTCTGGTGGAATACGTCAAGACCTACCGCGCAAAGGGGCTTGCCTATGTGACCTACAACGCCGACGGCACGGTCAAGTCCTCGTTTAACAAGTTCCTCACCCCGGAGTTTGCCGAAAAGCTGCGTGAACGCTTCTGCGCCAGGCCGGGCGACATACTCTTCTTCGTCGCCGACAAGGACGCGGTGGCCTTCCAGAGCCTCGGCGCGCTGCGCTGCGAGATCGCCCGCCGACGCGGCCTGATCCCCGAGGGCGTGTATGACCTGTTCTGGGTGACGGAGTTCCCGCTGTTTGAGTACAGCGAGGAGGAGGGCCGCTATGTGGCCATGCACCACCCCTTCACCAGCTGGATGCCCGAGGACGAGGCGTATCTGGACGATGAAAAGGACAAGGTGCGCGCCCGCGCCTACGACCTTGTGATGAACGGCATCGAGATGGGCTCCGGCTCCATCCGCATCCATCGCAGCGACATGCAGGCGAAGATGTTCAAGATGATCGGCCTGTCCGACGAGGAGGCGCAGCACCGCTTCGGCTTCCTCACCGACGCCTTCAGGTTCGGCGCGCCGCCGCACGGCGGTTTCGCTTTCGGCCTCGACCGTCTGGCGATGATCCTCACCGGCAGCGACAGTTTGCGCGACGTGGTGGCCTTCCCCAAGGC
>DXVG01000243.1 GCA_019409045.1 Clostridiales bacterium
GTCAGCAGAACGCGCGGCGCAAGGCCGCAGCCGAGCGCCTCGCGCAACATCGTCTCCCCCTCGACCACGAACATGCCCGCCTCGCGCCGCGCCTTCGCGGTCTTGAGCGCGCGCAGGGAGGCGACGAGCGGGTTTTTCACGCTGGTGAGCTTTTCCACGAATTTATGCCTTCTTTCCCCGTAAATTGTAGCAGATTTTTCCCCGCCGTTCAAGCCGCCGCTTGTTTTTTGCGGTGAAATATTATACAATAAGATGAGTTCTTTGTGGAGGTACCCGCCATGCGCGTTCTGGACATCATCAACAGCGACCACGTCACGGTCTCCTGCGAGCTGTTCCCGCCGAAGCTGGGCAAGCCCCTGCGCGATACGGAGCGCATCGTTTCAGAGATCGCCGCCCTTCACCCGTCGTTTATCAGCGTCACCTGCGGCGCGGGCGGCTCCACGGGCGATCACACCGTGGAGATCGCGCGCTGCGTGCAAAAGGACAACGGCGTGACGGCGCTTGCGCACGTCACCTGCGTGTCCACCCCCCGCGCGCAGATACGCCGCACGCTCACGTTACTTCAAGAGGCGGGCGTCGAAAACATACTCGCCCTGCGCGGCGATCTGCCCGCGGACGGCTCGCCCGCCTGCGCGGACTTTGCCCACGCCAGCGACCTGATCGAGGAGATCAACCGCTTCGGCGGCTTTTGCGTGGGCGGCGCTTGCTACCCCGAGGGGCACCCGGAATCGGCGAACATACAGGCCGATCTGGACGGCATCCGCAAAAAGGTGGACAGCGGCTGCGCGTTTCTGACCACGCAGATGTTCTTTGACAACAACATACTCTACAACTTCCTGTTCCGCCTGCTCAAGCGCGGCATCAACGTGCCGGTGATCGCGGGCATCATGCCCATCACCAACGTCAAGCAGGTAAAGCGCATCTTCTCGCTATCGGGGGCGAACCTGCCGCCGCGCTTTCGCGCCATCGTGGACCGCTTCGGCGACAACCCCGCCGCCATGAAACAGGCAGGCATCGCCTACGCCACCGAGCAGATCATCGACCTGATCGCCAACGGCGTGAGCCATGTGCATATTTATACGATGAACCAGCCCGACATCGCGGGCAGCATCATCCGCAACCTCTCGGAGATCTTCCGTTGACGCCCTTTGCGCGCGAGACGCTGCGCTATCTGGGAAATGCCGCGCCCGACGAGCGATTGCTGGCGCTGATCGCCTCCGTGGAGGCGGAATTGCGCGACGGCGTGCGTCCCCGCGGCGTATACAGGCGGCTGCCCATCGACGTAGAGGGCGGGCGCGTGCTGGTCTCGGGCCACGCGTTTGAAAGCAAGGCGCTTGCAGACACCCTGCGCGGCTGCGGAGAGGCTTTCTTCGTCGCCGCCACGCTCGGCGCGGAGGCGGACAGGCTGCTTCGCCGCCACGCCGCGCTCGATTTGCCCCGCGCCGCCGTGTGGCAGGCCGCGTGCGCCGCGCATCTGGAGGCGTATGTGGACGGTCTGGAGGCCCGGCTGTTCGCGCAGGCTCCGGGCATGTTCCCCCGCCCGCGCTTCAGCCCCGGGTACGGCGACCTGGACATCTCCTCCCAGCGGGCGATGTTCGCGCTGCTGGACCTCGAACGGCGGCTGGGGCTCTCCCTGACGGAGGCATGCATGATGCTTCCGGAAAAATCCGTCACCGCCATCATCGGCGTCGGACGCGCGCCATGCGACGCGCCGCGCGGCTGCGACGCCTGCGACAACATCCATTGCCCAAACAGGAGGACGAACGCATGAGGAGTTTCCGGGAACGGCTCGGCCGCGAGCTATTGCTGATCGACGGCGCGATGGGCACGATGCTACAGGAGCGCGGTCTGGGTACGGGCGAGCTGCCCGGCCGGATGAACCTGCGCGCCGCGCAGACCGTGCGCGGCATCCACGAGGAGTACATCGCCGCGGGCGCGGACATCGTGACCACGAACACGTTCGGCGCAAGCCGCCTCAAGTTCGGCGACGAGGTCGAGAGCGTCGTCCGCGCGGGCGTGCGCATCGCCCGGGAGGCGGTCGCCGCAAGCGGAAGGCATGCGTATGTGGCGGCGGACATCGGCCCGCTCGGAAAGCTGCTCCGGCCCGTGGGCGACCTCGCGTTCGAGGACGCGGTGCGCCTGTTTGCCGAGATCGTGCGCGCCTGCGAGGGCGCGGACCTTCTGCTGCTTGAGACGTTTACAGACCTGTATGAGCTCAAGGCCGCGCTGCTGGCTGCGAAGGAGGCAAGCGACCTTCCCGTGGTGGCGATGCTCACATTCGACGAGGCCGGGCGCATGCTCACCGGCGCGGACGTGACCGGCGCGGCCGCGCTGGCGGCGGGCCTCGGCGCGGACGCCGTAGGGCTGAACTGTGGGCTGGGGCCGGAGCAGATGCTGCGGCTGCTGCCCGAATTGCGCGACGCGGTGGGCGTGCCGTTCGGCTTTGAGCCGAACGCGGGGCTGCCCGTCGTCGAGGACGGGCGCACGCGCTTTCTGGTGTCGCCGGACGAGTTTGCCGCCGCGTCGCGGCAGCTTGCCGAGGGCGGCGCGTCGCTGCTGGGCGGCTGCTGCGGCACCACGCCCGCGCACATCGCGGCGCTGCGCCGTGCCACGCAGGGGCTTTCGCCGCTGCCCGCGCGCCGCTGCGAGCGCACGATCATCTGCTCCTACGCGCGCACGGTGGAGTTTGGCGGTCGGCCCGTGGTCATCGGCGAGCGCATCAACCCGACCGGCAAGCCGAACCTGAAGCGCGCGCTGCGCGAGGGCGATATGGCCTACATACTCCGCGAGGGCGCAAGTCAGGCGGACGCGGGCGCGGACGTGCTGGACGTGAACGTGGGTCTTCCCGACATCGACGAGCGCGCACTGCTGCCCCGCGCGGTGGAGGAGTTGCAGGCGGTGCTGCCGCTGCCGCTTCAGATCGGCTCCGCGGACGATGTGGCGATGGAGCGCGCCTCGCGCCTGTACAACGGCCTGCCGCTGCTCAATTCGGTGAGCGGAAAGCGCGCCTCGATGGACGCCGTGTTCCCGGTGGCGCGCAAATACGGCGCGGCGCTGATCGCGCTGACGCTGGACGACGATGGCATTCCCGAGACCGCCGAGGGGCGCATCGCCATCGCGGAGAGGATACTGGCCGAGGCCGCGAACTATGGCATCGGGCCCGAGCGCCTCATCTTCGACCCGCTTGCGATGTCCGTGTCCACCGGCGGCGGCGCATTGGCCACGCTGGACGCGCTGACGGAGCTGCACAGGCGCGGGCTGCGCACGTCCCTGGGC
>DXVG01000244.1 GCA_019409045.1 Clostridiales bacterium
CGTGGCCATCCTCGACGGCGGCCACATCGCCGAGGAGGGCAGCGTGGACGAGGTGTTTGTCCACACGCGCTCGGCGGCGGGCAAGCGGCTGTTTGGCATACTGCCCGAAAACGAGGACGAGGAGCACCCGCAGGTTCCGGCGCTGCGCATCGTGTTTGACGGCGGCATGGAAAACCAGCCCGTCATCGCCGGATTGGTCAAGAAGTGCGATGTGGACGTGAACATACTCTCCGCCAACATCCGCCGCATCAACGACAAGCCCTACGGCCAGATGCTCATTGAGATGCCGCAGGACGACGTCGCGCGGCGCAAGATCGTCGATTTCCTCACCGATAAGGGACTGACCGTGAAGGAGGTATGGCCGCAATGAACTGGGAGCAACTCTGGGTCGCGCTGGGCGAGACGCTGCAGATGACGCTGCCCTCGACGCTGATCGCCTACCTGATCGGGCTTCCGCTGGGCGTGATGCTGGTGATCACGCGGCGCGGCGGCATAATGCCCATGCCCACGTTCAACGCCGTGGCGGGCGCGATCGTCAATTTCCTGCGCTCGATCCCCTTCATCATCCTTCTTGCGATGCTGTTTCCGGTCACGCGCGTGGTCATGGGCCGGGCCATCGGCACCACGTCCGTCATCTTTCCGCTGACGGTGAGCGCGTTTCCGTATGTGGCGCGCATGGTGGAGGGCAGCTTCAACGAGGTGGACAACGGCATCATCGAGGCCGCGCAGTCCATGGGCTCGAGCACCTTCCAGATCATCCGCAAGGTGCTCATCCCCGAGGCCATGCCCTCGCTGATCAACGGCTTCGCCATCTGCATGACCACCATCCTCGGCTACACCGCCATGGCCAGCGCCGCGGGCGGCGGCGGCCTGGGCGCGTTGGCCATCACCAAGGGGCTGAACCTGCGCCAGTACGACATCATGTACGCCGCCAGCATCGTGCTGGTGATCCTCGTGCAGATCATCACCATGCTCGGCTCGTACTTGACCCGCAAGTTCGACCACCGCATCCGCTGACGGTTCCGGGGCCATGCCCCGACGACCATATCCCACGCACCATATTGAAGGAGGAGTTTCCATGAAGAAGCTGTTTTGCGTCCTGCTCGTACTCGCGCTCGCGCTGACCGGCTCGGCCATGGCCGAGGCGCTCTCGGTCATCGCCACGCCCAGCCCGCACGCCGAGATCATCCGCCTGATCGAGGATGACCTGACCGCCGCAGGATACGAGGTGGAGCTGATCGAGGTCACCGACTACGTCACCGAGAACCCGGCCGTCGCCGGCGGGGACGTGATGATCAACTTCTTCCAGCACATCCCCTATCTGGACGGCTACAACGCCTCCGTCTCCGAGGAGGAGCAGCTCACGGGCGTCATCCCCACGCACTTTGAGCCCATGGGCATCTATCCCGGCACCAAGACCACGCTGGACGAGATCGCCGAGGGCGACAGCATCGCGCTTCCCAACGACCCGACCAACATGACGCGCGCGTTCCTGCTGCTGGCCGACGCGGGCCTGATCTCCGTGCCCGAGGGAACCGACCTGAATAGCACCGTCACCAAGGAGGACATCACGGGCGATCTCAACCCGCTGAACCTCGAGTTCTACGAGGCGAACGCGGAGCTGCTGCCCGGCCTGCGCGGCGACGTGGCCTTCGCCGTCATCAACGGCAACAACGCCGCACTCGCCGAGCTCAACCCCAACACCGACGCCGCCTACATCGAGGCGCCCGACAGCCTGGCCGGCCAGTCCTATGTGAACCTGTTCGCCGTCAAGCCCGAGAACGCCGAGGCGGACTTCGTCAAGGCGCTGGAGACCTGCGTGTACACCCAGGAAGTCTACGACCTGATCGTCGAGCGCGGCTTCACCCCCACCTTCACCGTGGAGGCCGCCGAATAAGTTTCCCGCGTCCCAACGCCTGCCCGACCCCCGTCGGGCGGGCGTGTTTTGATTCTGTCGAAGGTGCGGCAGGAAATGGAGCATTTGCATATGAAAATCGTCAACGCAGGCGGCAGGATCGTCAACACCTACCTCTATCCGGTGCAGGAAGGGGGCTATGTGCTGGTCGATACCGGCTACCCGGGCGCGTTTCCACGCTTTTTGCGCAGGCTGCGGCGCGCGGGCATCGACGTGCGCGACATCGCGTGGGTGTTTCTCACGCACGCGCACGACGACCACGCGGGCTTTCTCAACGAATTGCTGCGCGCCGCGCCGCGGGCGAGGCTGGTCTTGCACAGCGGCGCGCCCACGAGGCTCGCGCGCGGGCAGAATCCCTTTCAGGGCGGCTGCACGAGCCGTCTGGCGCTGGGGTTCTGTCGGATGATGAAGCTCTTTGGCCGCGGCGACCACCGCTTTCCCCCGCTGTGTGAGGCGCTGAAAGACAGAATCGCGATTGCCGACGGGGAGAAGCGCCCGGAACTGGAGGCGGCCCTGCGGGGGAGCATCCACGAAACGCCCGGCCATACCGGAGACTCCATTTCCCTGCTCCTGCGGGACGGGAGCCTGTTTTGCGGCGACGCGGCCATGAACGGCTTTCCCAGCCTCCATAAGATCACCATCTGGGTGGAGGACAGGGAGGCGTTTTGCGCCTCGTGGGAAAAAATCATCCACCTGCAGCCCAGGCGCATCTATCCCGGGCACGGCCGTCCGCTGCACTGGCAGGCGCTGAAAGAGAATCTGCGCCGCGCGCGGGCGATGGCGCTGCGTGCGCTCGCGCCCGAAAAGTGCAGGGGATGCGGCGAAATTTTATGCAGTCGAATGAAATCATGTAGTTTTCGTTAAATAATGGACGTTTTGTTATTTATTTGTTGCGAAACGCGTTTGCTTCGCGTATAATAAACGTATTGAAAAACCGTGTGCGCATATCTTGAGAGGAGCGTGACCCGAATGAAACGGATCGGACTTTTGACCAGCGGCGGAGACTGTCAGGCGCTCAACGCCACCATGCGCGGCGTGGTGAAGGGGCTGAGCCACAACCTGACCGAACTGGAAGTCTACGGCTTCATGGACGGCTACAAGGGCCTGATCTATGGCGACTACCGCATGCTGACTTCGCGTGACTTTTCCGGCATCCTCACCAGGGGCGGCACCATATTGGGCACCTCCCGCCAGCCGTTCAAGATGATGCGCGTGCCGGACGAGAAGGGCCTGGACAAGGTCGAGGCCATGAAGCAGAACTACTACAAGCTGCGGCTGGACTGCCTGGTCATCCTCGGCGGCAACGGCACGCAAAAGACCGCCAACCTTCTG
>DXVG01000245.1 GCA_019409045.1 Clostridiales bacterium
GGGAGATAAACGGTGCATAAACGCGCGCGGCCGCATTTCACGCTGCCGCCTGAAACAGTTTTCTTTTTGGACATATTTTTGGGCGGGCGGCATGCTATAATTATGTTGTTATAAACGCTGGAGGCGGATGCGCATGGCATATGTCGAATTCCGCAAGGTAAAAAAGCAGTACCGCATGGGCGAGGTCACCATCAACGCGCTGCGCGACGTGAGCTTTGAGATCGAAAAGGGCGAGGTGTGCGTCATCGTCGGCGCGTCCGGCGCGGGCAAGACAACGCTTCTGAACATACTGGGCGGCATGGACACGCTCACCTCGGGCAAGGTGCTGCTCGACGGGCGCGACATCTCCCGCTACTCCTCCAAGGCGCTGACGCGCTACCGCCGCTACGACATAGGCTTCGTGTTTCAGTTTTACAACCTGGTGCCCAACCTCACCGCGCTTGAAAACGTGGAGCTGGCCGCGCAGATCAGCCGCCGCCCGATCTCCCCGCGCAAGGTGCTTCGGCAGGTGGGGCTGGAGGGGCGCATGAAGAACTTCCCCGCCCAGCTCTCCGGCGGCGAGCAGCAGCGCGTGGCCATTGCCCGCGCGCTGGCGAAGAACCCCAAGCTGCTTCTGTGCGACGAGCCCACCGGCGCGCTGGACTACAAGACGGGAAAGGCGATCCTGAAGCTGTTGCAGGACACATCGCGCGAAAAGGGCATCACCGTGGTCATCATCACGCACAATCAGGCCATCACCGCCATGGCCGATCGCGTCATCGAGATACGCAGCGGCACGGTCGCCTCCATGCGCAAGAACGAACGCATACTGCCCGTTGAGGAGATCGAATGGTGATATGAAGGCACTGCGCAAAAGCTCGCTGCGCGAGATTCGCATAAGTCTGGGGCGCTATCTGGCGATCCTTGCGATCGTCGCCCTTGGCGTGGGCTTTTTCTGCGGGCTGCGCGTCTGCCGCGACGCCATGATCCAGACCGGCGACGATTACCTCGACCGCCAGAGCCTTTACGACTATCGCCTGATCTCCACGCTGGGCTTCGACAAGGGGGACGAGGAGGCCATCGCCTCCGTACAGGGCGTCACCGCGGCGGAGGGCTCCGTCAGCCAGGACGCCATTGTCGAGGTGTCGGACACGGAGGTGTCGGGCGTGATCAAGTTCCACTCGCTCACCGAGAACGTCAACGCCGTGAGCCTCACCGCGGGCCGCCTGCCGCGCTCCGAGGGCGAACTGGTGGCCGACGCCAAGTTCTTCACTCTGGAGGACATCGGAAGGACCGTGCGCCTCTCCGACCTCAACGACGAGGACACGCTGGAGATGTTCACCTGCCGCGAATACACCATCGTCGGCCTGTGCAACTCGCCCATCTACCTCAATTACGAGCGCGGGAGCACCTCCCTGGGCGACGGCTCGGTCCTCGCCTTTGCCTACATACTCCCCGAGGGCTTCGACTGCGATTACTTCACCGAGATCTTCGTCCGGCTGGACGCCGAGGGCGAGATCTACTCCGACGAATACACCTCCGGCGTCGAACAGTACGAGGACGTGATGACCGATTCCGGCGAATCGGAGGCGCGCGAGCGGTTTGAGACCATCATCGGCGACGCGCGCTCGGAGCTGTACGACGGCGCGGCCGAGTACGACGAGGGCTACGCGGAGTACCTGCAGGAGCGGGACGACGCCGAGCGCGAGCTGCTCGACGCGTGGGACGAGATCGTCGCCGGCGCGGTCGAGATCGAGGTCAACGAGCAAAAGCTCCTCGAGGGCGAGGAGCAGCTTCGCTCCGCGCGCTCGCAGTACGCCTCCGGGCTGGAGGAGATCGAGTCCTCCGAGCGGCAGCTGGAGAGTGCCAAGGCGAGCACCTATGCCGAGCTGGATCAGACGCAGGCCGACCTGGAGGCGCAGCGCGCCACCATGGAGGAGGCCATGGCCCAGATCGAGGCAAGCGGCGTGCTGGAGCAGTACGAACAGCTCGAACAGTCGCTTTCCACCATCGACGCGGGGCTTTCGCAGGCGCAGTCCGAGCGGGACGCGCTGATCCAGGCCGGCGAGGAGCTTCGCGCAGGCATCGCCGCGGCGCAAAGCAGCGCGGACGCGCTCAGTGAGCAGAAGCAGCAGGCGCTCGACGAGCTCTCCGCGCAGGAGCAGGCGCTGCTTGCGCAGATCGCGCAGCTCGAGGCCGAGCTTGCCGCGCTCGCGCCCGGCGACGACGAGCGCATCGCGGAGCTGAACGCGCTTTTGGAACAGCTCGCCGCGCAGAAGCAGTCGCTGGAGGCCGAGCGCGCGCAGGCGCAGACCGATCATGACGCGCTCGTCGCCGAGGCCACGCAGACGCGCGACGATCTGTCCACACAGCTCGAGCAAAAGAAACAGGCCGTCTCCGCCCTGGAGGCCGAGCGCGACGCGGCGATCGCGCCCCTGCGCGAGAGCGCCGCCGCCGCGCAGGCGCAGATCGACCAGAAGAACGCCGAGATCGCCGGGCTGGACCCGGCGGCGGACGCGGAGCGCATCGCTCAGCTGCAGGGCGAGGTCAGCCGGCTTCAGGGCGAGATCAGCCAGATCGAGGGCGAGATATCCACCACGCAGCAGACCTACGCGGCGGACATATCCGCGCTGCAGGGCGAGGCCGACGCGCTCTCCGGGCAGCTTGCGCAGGCGCAGGCCGCGCTGGAGGCGCGCGAGGCCGAGCGCGGGCAGGCGCTTGGCGCGCTCGACGCGCAGCTGGGCGCGGTCGACGGCGACATCTCCGCCGCGCAGCAGGAGCTTTCCACGCTCACGCCCTCGCCGGACGCGCAGAAGCGCGCGGAGCTTCTTGAGCAGCTGCGCGAGAGGAACGCGGAGCTCGAAGCCGTGCGCCAGAGCGCGACGGACACCGCCGCGCAGTACGACGCGCAGATATCCGCCGCGCAGCAGGAAAAGCAGGCGCTCGAAGAGCAGCTTGCGCAGTATGAGGCGGCCTACGAGGCAAACCTCTCCGCCATCGACGCGCAGATCGCCTACCTCAACCAGCAGCGCGAGCCGGTGGCCGCGGGGATCGCCGCCATCGACGAAACCGGCGCGGTCGCGCAGTACCGCCAGATGGAGACGGCGATGGTGCAGGTGGACGACGGGCTTGCGCAGGTCGAGGCTGGGCGCGCGCAGGCGGACGCGGAGTTTGCCTCCGCCCGCGCGCAGATCCGCGACGGCCGCGCGCAGCTTGCCGACGCGCGCGAGGAGATCGCGGCGGCCGAGCAGGAGATCAC
>DXVG01000246.1 GCA_019409045.1 Clostridiales bacterium
GTGCCTCGTGGGCGGCGCGGCGCGCATCGGCCGCGCGACGGAGCGGCTGGTGCCCCTGATGAGCGCGCTATACGCGCTTGCCGCGCTGATCGTCGTTTTGCTCCACCTGCCCGAGGCCACGCGCGCGCTTTCGCAGATATTCGCCTGCGCATTCGCGCCGGAGGCCGCGCTCGGCGGCGCGGCGGGCGTGGGGCTGCGCGCGGCGCTGCGCAGCGGCATGGAGCGGGGCATGTTCTCCCACGAGGCGGGCATGGGCTCCGCGCCCATCGCGCACGCGGGCGCGCAGACGGACGACCCGGACAGGCAGGGGCTCATGGGCGTCTTTGAGGTCTTTGCCGATACCATCGTCATGTGCACGCTCACGGCGCTTGCGATACTTGCAAGCGGCGTCGCGGTGCCCTACGGCCGCGCGGCGGGCGCGGAGCTGACCATTCAGGCGTTTGGCACGGCCTTTGGCGACGGCCCGGCCGCGCTTCTGACCGCCGTGTGTCTGGCGCTGTTCGCGCTCTCCACCATCCTGAGCTGGTCGCTCTACGGCGAGCGGTGCTTTGCCTACCTGACCGGCGGGCGGCTGACGCGGCTGTACAGGGCACTGTTCGTCGGCGCAATCGTCTTGGGCGCGAGCATGCGGCTGGATGCGGTCTGGACGCTGTCGAGCACGCTCAACGGCCTGATGGCCGTGCCCAACCTCATGGCGCTGCTTCCGTTCTCCGGGGAGGTGGCGCGCATCTCCCGCGGGAAGCGCGCAGCATCGGGCAAAAAAAGAGAGGCGAAGCCGCCCTCCATGTGCTATACTGTAGCTGCAAGGGGGAGAGCGCGATGCAGTGGACACAGCACATGAACGCGGCGATGGACTATATCGAGGAAAACCTGGAGGGCGAGCTCGACCCGGCGCAGATCGCGCGGCGGGCCTGCTGCTCCTCGTTTCACTTTCAGCGCATGTTTGCCTACATCGCGTGCATTCCACTGGGCGAGTACATACGCAGGCGGCGCATGACGCGCGCGGCGGAGTGGCTGTGCGCGGGGATGAGCGTCACGCAGGCGGCGGCCCAGTGCGGCTACGAATCGCCCACGGCGTTCAGCCGCGCCTTCCGGAGCGTACACGGCCTGCCGCCCTCGCAGGCGCGCTCGGGCGCGCTGCGCGCCTATATGCCGATGCGCTTCTCCCTCGCGGTCTCGGGCGGCGCGCCGCTGACCTATCGCATGGAGGCGCTGGGCGCGTTCAACGTGATGGGGCTTGCCGCGCCCATCGGAAGCGGCGTAGAGGAAAACTTCCAGAGCGCGCCCGGCGTGTGGGAGCGCGCCGTGCGGGAGAACGCCCTTCCCCGGCTGCTTGAGAAGTCGAGCGGCCCGCTGCCGGGGCTTCTGGGCGCGTCCGCGCAGTTTGGCGAGGAATGGCGCTACATGGTCGGCGTCTGCGCGCAGGAGGCGTGCGAGGGCTTTGAGATTTGGAGCGTTCCCGCGTGCGAATGGGCGGTGTTTTCCGGAAGCGGCGCGATGCCCGGGGCGATCCAGGCGCTCGAGCGCCGCGCGGTGCTGGAATGGCTGCCCGACTCCGGATACGAGTACGCCGACGCGCCGGACATAGAGGTCTACATCGTGCCCGAGCCGCAAAGAGCCGTGTTTGAGGTGTGGCTGCCCGTGACGCGCGCCTGAACAGGCACGCGCGCGGCCCTTCCGGCATATGCTGCCGTGAGGTGGGCAGCAATGGGAAGATGGAAGGTATGCGTATACGCGATCTGTAAGAACGAGGCCAAATTCGCGCGGCGCTGGATGGAATCCATGCGCGAGGCGGACTGGGTGGTGGTGCTCGACACCGGCTCCACAGACGACACGGTGGAGATACTGCGCGGCATGGGCGCGCAGGTCTACGAGGAGGTCATCTCCCCGTGGAGGTTCGACGTTGCGCGCAACCGCGCGCTCGAGCATGTGCCGCAGGAGGCGGACATCTGCGTCTCCACGGACCTGGACGAGGTGTTCCACCCCGGTTGGCGCGCCGCGCTGGAGGCGGCCTGGAAGCAGACCACCCGGCGCGCGAGATACCGGTTTACCTGGAACTTCAACCCCGACGGCTCGGAGGGCGTCGTGTTCTGGTCGGACAAGATACATGCGCGCCACGGCTTTTGCTGGATCAACCCCGTCCACGAGGTGCTCAGTTGCGAACAGGAGGATTACGAGACGGTGCTGGTCGAGGGCATGCAGCTCGACCACCGCGCGGACGATACAAAATCCCGCGCGCAGTACCTGCCGCTGTTGGAGCTGTCGGTGCGCGAAAAGCCGTTTGACGACCGAAACACGCACTATCTGGGGCGCGAATACATGTATCACGGCCGCTGGAAGGAGTGCATAGACACACTCACGCGCCACCTGTCGCTTCCGACGGCGACCTGGCCGGACGAGCGGTGCGCGTCCATGCGCTTCATCGCGCGCGCGCACGAGGCGCTGGGAAGCCCCAGCGAGGCGGAGCGTTGGCTGCTGCGCGCGGCCGCGGAGGCGCCGCACCTGCGGGAGCCGTGGGTGGAGATGGCCGCCCTGTGCTATCGCAGGCGCGACTGGGAGGGCACGGCGTTTTTCTCGCTGCGCGCGCTGGAGATCGCCGAGCGGCCCAAGACCTACATCTGCGAGGCCGCGGCGTGGGGAAGCCTGCCCTACGACCTGGCTTCGCTGGCGCTGTACGAGACGGGGCGTGTCAGGGAGGCGATCCCCCTGCTCGAAAGGGCCATAGAGTTCGCGCCCGAGGACGAACGGCTGCGGGAAAACCTGCGGCTGATGCGAAACGAGCTGCGCAAGGGACGCGCATAACGATAACGATGGAATGCAAATCGCCGCCGGACGCGCTGTCCGGCGGCGATTTCTATCAGGGGTGCGCGGCGCGCTACGCGACGTGCTCCGCGTTGGCCTCCTCCTCGAGCTTGCGGTAGGCCACCTTGCCCACCAGCGTCTTGGGAAGCTCCTTGCGGAACTCGATGTCGTAGGGCATGGCGTACTTGGCGATGTGCTTTTCGCAGTACTTGAGTATGTCGCGCTTGACCTCGTCCGAGGGCTCCACGCCGGGCTTGAGCACCGCGTAGGCCTTGACCTTCTGCATCTTGTAGGGGTCCTTCACGCCCACCACGCAGCTGTAGAGCACCTTCTCGTGGCCGTCGATGATGTTTTCAAGCTGCGAGGGGTACACGTTGTAGCCGGAGGTGACGATCATGCGCTTGATGCGCTGGCGGAAGTAGACAA
>DXVG01000247.1 GCA_019409045.1 Clostridiales bacterium
GGGCTGAACAACATCCACGTCCCCAAGACCATCGACAACGACATCTACGGCACCGACATGACCTTCGGCTTCCAGAGCGCCGTGGACATCGCCACCGAGGCCATCGACTACATACACACCACCGCCGCCTCCCACAACCGCGTGTTCATCGTGGAGATCATGGGCCACAAGGTCGGCTGGCTGACGCTGCACGCGGGCATCGCCGGCGGCGCGGACATCATACTGATCCCGGAGATCCCCTACGACATCGACAAAGTCATCGAGGCCATCAACCGCCGCACCAAGGAGGGCAAGGGCTTTACCATCCTGGCCGTGGCCGAGGGCGCGATCTCCAAGGAGGACGCGGCGCTTTCCAAGAAGGACTTTAAAGAAAAGTTGCGCGATTACAAGTACCCCTCCGTCTCCTACGAGATCGCCGAGCAGATCGCCAAGAAGACGGGCATCGAGATCCGCATCACCGTGCCCGGCCACATGCAGCGCGGCGGCAGCCCCTGCCCGTACGACCGCGTGCTCTCCACCCGCCTGGGCGCGGAGGCCGCCAACCTCATCCTCAAGGAGCAGTACGGCTACATGGTGGGCATCATCAACGGCAAGGTCAAGAAGGTGCCCCTGGACGAGGTGGCGGGCAAGCTCAAGGGCGTCTCTCCGGACGATCAGCTCATCGAGCACGCCAAGCTCATCGGCATCAGCTTCGGCGACTGACGCACTTCGAGGGGGCGGCGCGCCTTCTCCGGCGGGATCGCGCGTCTCGCCGGGGCGCTGGCGCGCCGGTCCCCTTTTTGTCATACTTTCGTTGAGAAAGTGTTGCAACGTCCAGACAACTGTGCGGGGCGGATGTGCTAAAATGTTGACAGGCGCACGCCGCGCCCACCAAAGAAACCGGGAGGAATCCACATGACGGCGGGCTTTACACACACGCAGAACCGCGAGCTTTCATGGCTGAAATTCAACGAGCGCGTGCTCGAGGAGGCCTGCGCCGATGAAGTCCCGCTTTACGAGCGGCTGAAGTTCATCGCCATCTTCACAAGCAATCTGGACGAGTTTTTCATGGTGCGCGTGGGCAGCCTTTACGATATGTCCCTGGAGGGCGACGTGCCCATCGACAACAAGACGGGGCTTTCGCCCTCGGAGCAGCTCGAGCGCATCTACCACGCGGTCGAGCCGCTGTATCGCAAGCGCGACCGCTTCTTCGGCGAGGTCACGAATGCGCTGCGCGCCTACGGCGTGTGCGACCTGAATCTGGACGAGCTCAAGGGCGACGACGCCACGTTCGTGTACGAGTACTGGCGCTCGTGCGTATTGCCGGTGCTCTCCCCGCAGATCGTGGACGAGCACCACCCCTTCCCCTTCGTGGGCAGCAAGGCGCCCTATGTGGCCGTGGAGCTGCAAAAGAAAAAGCGCAACATACTCGGGCTGATCCCCATGCCCGCGGCGCTTCCGCCGGTGCTGTTTCTGCCGGGGGACAGCATACGCTATATACACCTCGAGCAGATCGTGTACCGCTACGCGGAGGAGGCGTTCACCGCCTATCCCATGCTCTCGCGCAACATATTCTGCGTCACCCGCAACGCGGACATAAGCCCCGAGGACGAGGATTTCTCCCCGGACGCCGACTTCCGCGAGAAGATGAAAAAGCTGGTCAAGCAGCGCAGCCGCCTGGCGCCGGTGCGCATGGAGTGCGCCTACCCCATGGAGGGCTTCCTGTTTGATACGCTGTCGGAAAAGCTGGGGCTTTCGCGCCCGCAGATCTACGTCAGCAGCGCGCCGTTCTCGATGGGCTACGTCTACGGCCTGTGCCAGAAGTTCGACGAGGGCGCGCAGCGGCGGCTGTGCTACCGGCCGTTCAGCCCGCAGCTCGTGCGCAACAGCCTGTTCGACTTTCCCCGCGGGCAGGACGTTTTGCTGTTCTACCCCTACGAGAGCATGCAGCCGTTTTTGCGGCTGATCCGCCGCGCGGCGAACGACCCGTATGTGACCTCCATACAGATCACCATCTACCGCCTCGCCAAGGACGCCAAGCTCATAGACCTCCTGTGCGACGCCGCGGAGAACGGCAAGGAGGTGCTGGTGCTCATCGAGCTGCGCGCACGCTTTGACGAGCAGAACAACATCGACTGGTCCGAGCGGCTCGAGCGCGCGGGCTGCCGCGTGATCTACGGCTTCGAGGGATTCAAGGTGCACTCCAAGGTGTGCCTGATCACGCGGCTGGAGCACGGCAATCCCCGCTACATCACGCAGATCGCCACCGGCAACTACAACGAAAAGACCGCCGAGCTCTACACCGACCTTTCGCTCATCACCGCCGACCAGAACATCGGCCGCGACGCGGCGGAGTTCTTCCGAAACATGTTCATCGGAAATCTGGAGGTGGACTACAAGCACCTGATGGTCGCGCCGCACTGCATGAAGACGCGCATACTGGAGCTGATCGACGAGGAGATCAAGAAGGGCAAGGGCGGTCAGATCACCCTCAAGGTCAACTCCGTGACCGACATAGACGTGATCAACAAACTGGCGGAGGCCTCGTGCGCGGGCGTGCGCATCATGATGCTGGTGCGCGGCATCTGCTGCCTGCTGCCGGGCGTGCCGGGATATACGGAGAACATCCGCGTGTTCAGCATCGTGGGGAGGTTCCTGGAGCACTCGCGCATCTACAGCTTCGGCGTGGGCGCGTCCCAGAAGCTGTACATCTCCTCGGCGGACATGATGACGCGCAACATGCAGCGCCGCGTGGAAGTGGCCGTGCCCATCTATTCCCCGCGCGTGCGCGAGCGCATCAACCACATCATCGACGTCTACTTCCGCGACACCGCCAAGGCGCGCGAGCTCAAAAGCGACGGAAACTACGAGCGCGACCCGCAGTGGCGCAATGGCCTGAGCGCGCAGGAGCAGTTCATGGCCGAGGCGCTGGAGAACAAGGAGCGCGAGCGGCCGCGCGGGGAGAGCGCGCTGCACAGGTTCGTCCGCAAGCGCGTGACGCGCTGGTATCGCTCGCTGACCAGCGAGCTGGACTGACCGCTTCGCTCTTCCGGGGCCGTCCGCACGGGCGGCCCCTTTGCGCGCAGACGGCCCCTTTGCGCGCGGACGGCCCCGCGCTATTGCGCCCCGCGCGGAAATGTGCTATAATACGAATTCGCAGTTAAAATGCTTAACAGAGCGTATCAGATTTTTCGCTCTGGCAAAGTCGAGTGAAGTGAGGCGTACTGGAGGTACGTTGAACG
>DXVG01000248.1 GCA_019409045.1 Clostridiales bacterium
AACTGCGGTCACTTACGTCCATGTAAGCTCCCTTGTTTGCAGGCTCGCTTCCTTGCCTTGCGGGCTTTCTCAACACTCTGGCAGTCTGTTGACTCTGTCAACATACTGAGGGGCCGCCGCGCGTCCGGCACGCGCGACGGCCCCTTTTCTTCTTTCCGCCCGCGCCTACGCCTGGCGCAACGTCGCACCCTCCACGCGCAGCGCCATCCCCGCGCGCGAGCCCGCGATGTCGGAAATGTCGGTGCAGGTCACAATCGTCTGTATGCCCTCCAGGTTGGCCAGCAGCCGCCGGCGGCGCGCCGGGTCCAGCTCGCTCATCACGTCGTCCAGAAGCAGCGCGGGCGCCTCGCCCATCTCCTCGCGGATGACCGACAGCTCCGCCAGCCGCGCCGACAGCGCGGCCGTGCGCTGCTGCCCCTGCGAGCCGAACAGCCGCAGCTCCCGGCCGTCCACCTCAAAGCGCACGTCGTCCCGGTGCGGCCCAAAGCCCGTGGTCATGCGCCGCTCGTCCGCCGCGCGCGATCTTTGCAGCACGAGCGCGATGTCGCCGTCGGGCACGCTGGGCGCGTAGGCCACGCGCAGCGTCTCGCGCTCCCCGGCGATGTCCGCGTGCATGCGCGCGGCTGCGTCGCTCAGCGCGCGGATGTACTCCTCGCGCGCGGCCATGATCTGCGCGCCCGCGGAGGCGAGCTGCTCGTCCCAGCTCTCGATGGTCTCCAGCCTGCCCGTGCGCAAAAGCTCGTTGCGCTGCCGCAGCGCGCGCGCGTAGCGCTGCAGCGCATAGTAGTACGTCGGCCGCATCTGCGAAAGCGCGATGTCCACAAACCGCCTGCGGTCGGCCGGGCCGTTTTTCACAAGCCGCATGTCCTCCGGCGAGAACAGCACGCCCGTCACATGCCCCATCAGCTCGCCCGAGCGCGCGATCTCCGCGCCGTTTACGCGTATCCTGCGCCTCTGCTGCGCACTCAGGCCCACCTCCACGCTGTGCGTACCGTCGCGGCGCTCCGCCTCCACGCGCACATGGGCCGCGTCCTCGCCCCAGCGGATCAGCTCCCTGTCCTGCCGCGTGCGATGAGAGCGCCCCGTGCAGCACAGGTAGATCGCCTCCAGCAGGTTCGTCTTGCCCTGCGCGTTGTCGCCGCACAGCACCGTAACGCCCGCGCAGGGCGAAAGCTCCGCGCGCGCGTAATTCCGGAAATTGGTGACACACAGCGATGTTATGCGCATGAATCGTCCTTTCAACGCCGCGGCGCGTCAGCCCTGCTTTTTGCGGCTCTCCAGCTTTTTGCGCATCTCCGCGTTGAGCACGCGCTTGCGCATGCGTATGGACTTGGGGGTGATCTCCACCAGCTCGTCGTCGTCGATGAACTCCAGCGCCTCCTCCAGCGTCGGTATGCGCACGCCGGTGATCTTCAGCGCTTCCTCGGCGGCGGCGGAGTTGCGGCTGTTGGTCATGTGCTTTTTCTTACACACGTTCACGTCTATGTCGCCCGGCCGGGAATTGCGGCCCACGATCATGCCGGAATACACCTTCGTGCCCGGCTCGATGAACAGATCGCCGCGCTCCTGCGCGTAGAACAGCGCGTAGCTGGTCGCCTCCCCGGCCTCAAACGCCACCAGCGAGCCGCTCAGCCGCGTGGGGATCTCGCCCTTCACCGGCTCGTAGTCGTCAAACACGGCGCTCATCACGCCCTCGCCGTGCGTGTCGGTCAGAAACTCGCTGCGATAGCCGAACAGCCCGCGCGAGGGTATGCGAAACTCCAGCCGCATGCGGTCCTGCCCGTGCATGGTAAGGAGCGTCCCGCGCCTGCGGCCCAGCTTTTCGATCACCACGCCCGAGTACTCCGTGGGCACGTCGCACACCACGCGCTCGATGGGCTCGCACCTTTCGCCGTCGATGTCCTTGTACAAAACCACCGGCTTGGTCACCTGGAACTCATACCCCTGCCGGCGCATGGTCTCAATGAGTATGGACAGGTGCAGCTCGCCGCGGCCGGACACGCGGAACGCGTCGGTGGTCTGCGTGTCCTCCACCCGCAGGGACACGTCGGTCTGCATCTCCTTCATCAGCCGCGCGCGCAGGTGGCGGGAGGTGACGAACTGCCCCTCCGTGCCCGCGAACGGGCTGTCGTTTACGCAGAAGGTCATCGACACCGTCGGCTCGTCGATCTTCACAAACGGCAGGGGCTCGGCAAGGGCCGGGTCGCAGATGGTGTCGCCGATGAACAGCTCGTCAAACCCGGACACCGCCACGATGTCGCCCACGCGCGCGCTCTCGCAGGGCACGCGCTTGAGGCCGTCAAACGCGTACAGCCCGCCCAGCCGCGCCGCCGGGGAGGTAAAGCTCGAGCCGTAGGCGCAGCGAATGGCCATCTGCCCCGCGTGTATGCTCCCGCGCTCGATGCGGCCCACGCCGATGCGGCCCACATAGTCGTTGTAGTCGATGGTGGAGATCAGCAGTTGCAGCGGCGCGTCCGGGTCGCCCTCGGGCGCGGGGATGTGCGAAAGTATCGCGTCAAACAGCGGCCGCAGGTCGCTGCCCGGGACCTGCCAGTCGGTCGTGGCCGTGCCGTCGCGCCCGGAGGCGAACACCACCGGGCTGTCGAGCTGCTCGTCGGTCGCGTCCAGTTCCAGCAGGAGCTCCAGCGTCTCGTCCACCACCTCGGCGCAGCGCGCGTCGGGCCGGTCGGTCTTGTTGACCACGATGATGACCTTCAAATCCAGCTCCAGCGCCTTTTTGAGCACAAAGCGCGTCTGCGGCATCGGCCCCTCAAACGAGTCCACCAGCAAAAGCACGCCGCTGACCATCTTGAGCACGCGCTCCACCTCGCCGGAGAAGTCGGCGTGGCCGGGGGTGTCCACGATGTTGATCTTCACGCCCTCGTAGTGTACCGCGGTGTTCTTGGACAGTATGGTGATCCCGCGCTCGCGCTCCAGATCGTTGGAATCCATCACGCGCTCGGCCACCTGCTGGTTCTGCCGAAACACGCCGCCCTGCTTGAGCATCTCGTCCACCAGCGTGGTCTTGCCGTGGTCGACGTGGGCGATGATGGCGATGTTGCGAATGTCGTCTCTTACGATGTTCACGGATAAGGCTCCTTTGTCACACAAGGTCGTCGGCGGTCATGCGGTCCGCGGTCTCCGCGAGCACGAGGCCCTCGTTGTTCTCGCACGCCAGGCGGATGGACCACTCGTTTTCAAACATCAGTACGTCGCGCCC
>DXVG01000249.1 GCA_019409045.1 Clostridiales bacterium
TATGGATACAGGCAAAGAGCTATCGCTTCGGCTGGCTGTTTCCGCTCCTCGGCCCGGGTGCGGGCGTGCTGGCCACGGGCGCGGTGGGCGCGTCCGGCTGGCTGTCCCTGGGGGCGCTGGTCTGGCTATGCGTGGAAAAGGAGGAGGACAGGCCGCTTCCCCGCGCGCCCCTGCTGGGCGCGATGCTGGGCGCGGCCGCGCTGGGCGCCGTGCTGCTGGCGCTCATGGCGCTGATGGCCCCGCCGAGCGTGCGCGCGGACCTTACGCGCACTTTCCAGCTCGACAAGCTGCTTGCAAACGGCAGGATACCGCAGGGCGCGCAGCTTCCGCTGATCATACTGTGGTACAACAGCCTGCTGTTTGCGCTGGTCACGGGCGTGTTCGTCGCCGCGAAGCTTGCGCAGATCGCCCTGCCCGCGCTGGATGGGCGCATCGCGCTTTTGATCTCAGGCGTCGCCGTGGGGGCGGTCGCCATGCTCGGTTGGGCGGAGCAGGGCCCCGCAGCGGCGGTGAGCGAGTGGATATTCCCCGCCGTCGGCGCGCTGATGTTTTTGCTCCTGTTGCCCCCGGCGCTGAAGGGAGGCAAATCATGCGCGCGCTCAAGATGATCGCCCTGCTCATCGCGGCCGCGCTGCTCACCGGCTGCACGCAGGGCAGGCAGATAGAGAGCATCGCCTTCGCGGTGATCCTCGGCGCGGACCTGACCGACGGGGAAAACCTGGAGCTGACGGTGCAGATCCCGCAGATCGGCGGCGCGGACGGCGAGTCGCAGGGCGACGACGGCGGCACGAGCACCTCCGATTACCTGATCGCCTCCGCGCGCGGCGCCACGTTTGCCGACGCGCTGATGGCGCTGGAGATCAACGTGCCGCGCGATTTGTCGCTCACGCAGGTGAAGCTGCTGGTGGTATCCGACTCGCTGGCGCGCCACGAAAAGTTCTACAACTTCGCCGAGTCGCTGGCGCGGCTCGATCAGTCGTGCGCGTCCGCGTATCTCGCTGTGTGTCAGGGAAGCGCGAAGGAGTTTGTCAAAAAGCAGGAGCCCGTCATCGGCATGCGCGTGTCGCTGGGGATACTGTCCATGTTTGAGCATCACCGCACGCGCGGATACATCACCGGCGCGAATTTTGCCGACTTTTACTATCAGGGCGTCTCGGTGGGCTCCGACCCCGTCGCCATACTGTGCGCCACGAGCGAGGAGGCGGAGGATGAGCCGCTGTCCGACAGCGCGCTGGAGGAGATGAAGCCCTCCACCGTGCCCGCGGAATCGACCAACAAGAACGACTACGTCGGCACGGCGCTGTTTCGCAACGCCCGCATGGTCGGGACGCTCGACGGCCTGGAGACGAGCCTTGTCAACGCCGTGCGCGGCGCGCCCGTGTTCTTCGGCTACAGCCTGGACGGCATGCCCGTCAGCCTCCAGTCTCACGGCATGCGCGCGCTCAAGATCGACGACGACTCCTCCGGCGCGCTGCGCATATCGTTCCGGCTGGACTTCAACGTCATCGCCGACATAGAATCGCCGCCGGTCGGGGTGCTGGAGGCGCAGCTTGAGCAGGACATGCTGGAGCTGCTCAAGCGCTGTCAGGCGCTGGGCGTGGAGCCGTTCGGCTTTGCCGATCACGCGCTCAAAAAAACACTTTCGCTCGCGGAATGGGAGCGGTTCAACTGGAGCGAACGCTTTTCTCAGGCGGAATTTGACGTGGATGTGCACATCACCGTCACAGAGGCTTGACAAAGCCCTGCAAATCAGGCTAAAATGTTAAAGAACAAAAGCACGCGCGACATCGCTGCATGCGACGCGCGACGACAAAGGCGGCGTGTATCCACAAATGTATGCGGTGATCGTCAATCCCGTCTCAGGCAACGGGCGCGGCAAGCGCGAGCTGCCCCGTGTGCAGGCGCTCCTGCGGGAAGAGGGCATACTCTTTCGCACCTTCGAGGCCGTCGAAAACGGACAGGCCCGCGCGTTTGCCCAGCAGGCCGCGCACGAGAACATGGCGGGCGTGATCGCTGTGGGCGGCGACGGCACGCTGTTTGAGATCGTCAACGGCATCGCTGGAAGCAACCTCGCGCTGCTGTTTGCCTGCTGCGGCACGGGCAACGACTTCGTGCGCGTCCTGCGCCTGGCGCGCGACCCTGTGGAAGCGCTGCGCGCGCAGCTTCACGCGCCGTGCACGCACATAGACCTGGGCAGGATGAACGATCTGTACTTTCTGAACGTCTCCGGCACGGGATTTGACGTGGACGTGCTGATCGAATCGGAGAAGTATAAAAAGGAGCACCGCGGCCTGGGCGTGTACCTGCGCGGCGTGCGAGACGCGATTCGGCGCTTTCGGCCGATGCAGGTGCGGCTCGGTTTTGACGGCGCAGAGCCTGAGGAAGCGCGGCTGACCATCATTTCCATTGCCAATGGCAGATACATCGGCGGCGGCATGAAGTGCGCGCCCTTTGCGCAGGTAAACGACGGCCTGTTCGACGTGATCGTGACCAAGCCGCTGTGGCGGTTCCTCATCGGCGTGCTCATGGCGCTGTATGTGCCCGGCCTCTACGTTCGCACACCCCTCGCCGTATCGCGGCGCTGCCGGAGCGTGCGCATCATCTCCCCGGGCATGACCGTCAATCTGGACGGCGAGCTCATCCCCTGCGACGACGCAAGCTTTGAAATATTGCCCGCCGCGCTGTGCGTGCGCGTGCCCGGCCTTCCCATGCGAGAGGCCGCGAACGCGCTCTAAGGCGCCCCTGTCGTCAGCGTGCGCGCGCGTCGCCCCCGAGATACAGCGTGGCCGTGGCGCCCATGAGCGCAGCCTCCTCCGGCGCATGCGTGACCAGCAGGATGGTCGCGCGCGGACAGGTCTCGAGCACAAACCGCGCCGCATACTCGCGCGATTGCGCGTCCAGCCCCTTAAAAGGCTCATCCAGCACGATCAAATCGGGTCGGTACAGCGCCGCGCGCGCAATGGCCACGCGCCTGCGCATGCCGCCGCTGTACTGCGATACGCGCTTGCGGTCGTCCGCGTCCAGCCCGAGCGAGCGCAGCGCGGCGCGCATGCGCGAGGCGTCGACGTCCGCAGGCGATGTGAGTTGCAGGTTCTGCATCGCGCAGGAGTGCTCGATGAGCCTGTCCTCCTGAAACACGGCGGCCATGCGCGCCTCGCGGGGGCGCTCCACGCTTCCCGCGTCCGGCTCCACAAGGCCCAGTATGATGTG
>DXVG01000025.1 GCA_019409045.1 Clostridiales bacterium
TCCATCCCCCATTCCCTCCTCGCATTTGATTCCTGTTGTTTGCCTTGACATTTCACGCCTGTTTTTGACAAACTTTACTTAGCCTATTTGCAAAGAGGTGCCTGCCATGAAAAAGCTCCTCGCCCTGCTTCTCCTTGCCGCGCTGTTGCTTTGTACGACCGCCTGCTCCCGCAATGAAGAGAGGGACCTCTCCACACTGGAGGAATACACTTCCGGCGAGCTGCGCGCGCTCATAGAGGACGCCAAAGAGGTGGCGGCCAGCCGCTTTGACGATATGGGACCTGATTTTGCCGAGGCTCTGTCGGAGAACATGCAGGGGCTTGGCTATCCGTTGGAGATCACCTCTGTGGAAGACAACTTCATCCGCTTTGTCCTTGAGGACGACCCTTCCGTAGAGTTTGTGATGTTTCACCATACAATGTGGCGCTTAGATATTTATGGGGAGTTGTCACCCGAATTTTTGAGGGATTGCCTCGGTTCCATGGCCAAAGCTCTTGCGGATGTGGAAGGACACCCTGACGCGGAAAGCGACGTCGAAAGCTATGTGAGGATATTTGAGAACACGTTGCCCCTCGAGCTTCTTGCCGCAGATCAATCCTGTGAATGTTATTACGACGGTTATGTATATACTGTACACAGAGCCTCTGATTCATCTGGGTACGCTTTCTTCATAGAGTAAATATACTCTACCCCTTCCCGCCGACTGGCCGAAACCAGCGGCGGGAATTCTCATGTGCGATACATACTTCGCCATCCCCTACACCCCCAACTGCCTGAGCAGCGCCCGGTTATCCTCCGACTTCCCCGGCCGCAGCTTGTGCCCCTCCGCCAAACGCATCATCACGGTGAACATCGCCTCGTCGATGCACCAGGCCTCGTAGCTTCCCGCCTCAAGCCCGATCAGACGGCTCGGCGGGCAGTGCAGCTTTTGCGCCATCAGGCTTAGCTCCAGCGCGTTTTCTTCCACGAAATCGGCGCAGGCCGTTTACCCCCTGCACTTTGGCGTCCGAAAACCAGAGCCTTTGCTTTTTTACTTGTCCGTTTTTCAGAGCTATACTTTGGGATTCGTCCGATTTTATGGATACAGCATCCCCCATCTCCTCCCCCGCAACGATTGACAAACGCCCCCCGGACGCGCTACAATAGAGATTCAAGGACGTTTGGGAGGTCCCGTTCATGTATGTGATCGTGGGGCTGGGCAATCCCGGCCGAAAGTATGAACACACGCGGCACAACGCGGGGTTTGACACCGTGGACGTGCTCGCGCAGCGCAACAGCATCACGCTCGCCCGCCTGCGCTGTAAGGCCGTGGTCGGCGAGGGCACGATCGCGGGGCAGCGCGTGGCGCTCGCGCTTCCGCAGACGTATATGAACTTAAGCGGCGAGAGCGTGGTGCAGCTCGTCAACTGGTACAAGCCCGAGCGCGACCAGCTGATCGTGTGCTATGACGACGTGGACCTGCCCGAGGGCAAGCTGCGCTTCCGCCCCTCCGGCTCCGCCGGCACGCACAACGGCATGCGCAACATCATCTACCTGCTCGGCCGCGACGACTTCCCGCGCGTGCGCGTGGGCATCGGCCGCCCGCCCGAGGGCTGGGATATGAAGGACTTCGTGCTCACCGGCTACCGCACCCCCGCCGAGCGCCAGACCATGTTCGACGCCTTCATGGCGGCGGCGCAGACGGTGGAGCGCCTGATTTCCGGCGGAAACGACGCCGCGCGCGCCTGTGTCGCCGAGTACAACAACGGCTGACGGGGCTCTCCCGCCGCCGAAACGCCGCTCAGACCGCTTTGAAGGCCGCCGCCCATGTCCATGTACACTGCCGAGCTCGCCGTGACGACGACCGCGCCGCTGTTTGCCCATCAGTTCCCGCGGGCGCTGCGCGCGCTGGAGGCTGACGAATGCTTGAAAACCTGACCTGTCTGTTTTCCCCGCTGGACGCGCTTGACGAATTTTCCGCGCTGACGGAGGCGCTCTGCCGCCCGGGGGCCGTGATGGCCTGCGGGCTGGACGACGCGCAAAAGCTGCACCTGATGGCCGCCGTCGCGCGCAGACTGGGCCGCCCGCTTCTGTATGTGACCTCCAACGAGGTCGCCGCGCAGCGCGTCGCGGAGGACCTGGGCACGCTGCTGGGCGGCAACGTGGCGCTGCTGCCCGCGCGGGATATATCGTTTCTGCGCACGACGGCCTCCAGCCGCGAGCTGCGCATGCGGCGCATCGAGGCGCTGGGCGCGGCGGCCACGGGCGAGGCGCGCGCGCTGGTCGCCCCGGCGGACGCGCTGCTGTGCCGCCTCGCGCCGCGCGAACGCTTTGTGGAAAACGTGGTGGAGATCACCCCGGAGATGCGCGTGAGCCCCACGGAGCTGATCGCACATCTGACCGCCGCCGGGTACGAGCGCGCGTCGCTGGTGGAGGCGCGCGGCCAGTGCGCGCTGCGCGGCGGCATACTGGACGTGTACCCCGTGGGCATGCCCGGCGCGGTGCGGCTGGAGTTCTTCGACGACGAGGTGGACTCGCTGCGCTCGTTCGACGTGATGACGCAGCGCTCCACATCGCGCCTGGAGCGCGCGCGCATCTATCCCGCCTCGGAGACGCTCCTGCGCGACGAGGAATGCCTGCGCGCGGCGCACGCGCTCAAGACGCTGGTCGCCCGCCGCGCCGGTGCGCTGCGCGGCGAGGGCCGCCAGAAGCGGCTGGAGCGCGAGTTCGGCCTGATCCCCTTCGAGGACTTCCTGAAGCTGACCGGCGAGGGCGAGGACGAGGGCGCGGCGAACGCACGCAGCGCCGTATCGCGCAACTTCCATGCCGCTCTGGATGCGCTGGAGGCCGGGCGCGACTTTGACGGCTCGGACGCGCTCACGCCCGTGCTCGCGGGCTTTTCCGCGAGCGTGATCGACTACCTGGACGACCCCATCCTCGTGTTCGACCAGCCCGCCCGGCTGCGCGAGCGCGCCGAGAACCGCCTTCTGGAGTTCCGGGAGCACTTCGCCGCGGCGCTGGAGCACGACGAGGCGCTGCCCGCGCAGGCCGAGCTGCTGTTCTCCTGGGAGGAGGCGCTCGCGCGCGCGGACGGCAGGCGCACGGCGATACTGTATCCCTTCCTGCGCACGGACGAGGACTTCCATCCCAAGGCCGTGGTGCAGTTCGAGGGGCGCAACGCCTCCGGATACATGGGCAACATCCCCGAGCTTGCGCGCGACCTGACCGCCTGGCAGCGGGACGGCTGGCGCGTGGCGCTGCTGGCGGGCGGCGCGGCGCGCTCCAAGCGATTGCAAAGCGCGCTGGAGAAGCAGGGCCTGCGCGCGCAGGCGCCCGAGCAAACGCCCGAGGCGCTGCCCGAGGGCGAGATGACCATACTGCCCATGACGCTCTCGCGGGGCTTCCTCTACCCGGGCGCGCGGCTGGCCGTGGTGTGCGAGACCGACATATTCGGCGTGGGCCGCCAGAAGTCCCGCTCCCGCGCCCGCAGCGGCGAAAAGATCGCGGCGTTTACCGACCTCGCCGTGGGCGACTATGTGGTGCACGAAAACCACGGCGTCGGCCAGTATATGGGCACGGTGCGCCTCGCCTCCGAGGGCACCTACCGCGACTTTCTGCACATACGCTATCAGGGCGCGGACAAGCTGTATGTGCCCACCGACCAGCTCGACCGCGTGCAGAAGTACATCGGCTCCGAGGGCGAGACGCCCAAGCTCAACCGCCTCTCCGGCGGCGAGTGGCAGCGGCAGAAGGCGCGCGTCAAGGCCTCCATCCAGGAGATCGCGGGCGAGCTTCTCCGGCTCTACGCGCATCGCGAGTCCGCCCCCGGCCACGCCTTTGACCCGGACACGCCCTGGCAGCGCGAGTTCGAGGACAGCTTCCCCTTCGAGGAGACGCCCGACCAGCTCGCCGCCATCGAGGAGATCAAGCGCGACATGGAAAAGCCGCGCATCATGGACCGCCTGCTGTGCGGCGACGTGGGCTACGGAAAGACCGAGGTGGCGCTGCGCGCCATCTTCAAGTGCGTGATGGGCGGCAAGCAGGCGGCGCTGCTGGCCCCGACCACGATCCTCGTGCAGCAGCACTACGCCACGATGATGAACCGCTTCCACGGCTTCCCCATCAAGGTGGAGACGCTCTCGCGCTTTAAGACCGCGCAGGAGCAGAAGGAGGTGCTCCGCCGCCTGGAGGCGGGCGAGCTGGACGTGGTCATCGGCACGCACAGGCTGCTGGGGAAGGACGTGAACTTCAAGGATTTGGGGCTTCTGGTGGTGGACGAGGAGCAGCGCTTCGGCGTGACCCACAAGGAGGCCATCAAAAAGATCAAGCGCACCGTGGACGTGCTCACGCTCACGGCAACGCCCATCCCCCGCACGCTGCACATGTCCATGGTCGGCATACGCGACATGAGCCTTTTGCAGTCGCCGCCGGAGGAGCGCTACCCCGTGCAGACGTATGTGGTGGAGTACTCCGACGGGCTCGTGCGCGACGCGATACTGCGCGAGATCGGCCGCGGCGGGCAGGTGTATGTGCTCAACAACCGCGTGCAGACCATCGACGCGGTGTTCACGCGCCTGAAAAAGCTCGTCCCGGAGGCGCGCATCGCCATCGGCCACGGCCAGATGCGCGAGCACGCGCTGGAAGATGTGATGCTCGACTTCTACGAGGGCAAGTTCGACGTGCTTTTGTGTACGACGATCATCGAGGCGGGGCTGGACGTGCCGCGCGCGAACACGCTGATCGTGCTCGACGCGGACCGCTTCGGGCTTGCCCAGCTCTACCAGCTCCGCGGCCGCGTGGGCCGCTCGAACCGCCTCGCCTACGCCTATCTCACGGTCAATCCCGCCAAGGTGCTCACCGAGGCCGCGGACAAGCGGCTGGGCGCCATTCGGGAGTTTACAGAGTTCGGCTCGGGCTTCCGCGTGGCGATGCGCGATCTGGAGATCCGCGGCGCGGGCAATTTGCTGGGCGCGGAGCAGTCCGGCTTCATGGCCTCGGTGGGCTACGACCTGTATGTGAAGATGATCGAGGAGGCCGTGCGCGAGATGCGCGGCGACGTGCAACGCGGCGACGTGGAAACGCGCGTGGAATTGAAGGTGGACGCCTATCTTCCGCAGGAGTATGTGCCCAGCGACGCCATGCGCGTGGAGATGTACAAAAAGATCGCCTCCATACGCGATCGCGCCGGGCGCGAGGACCTCGTGGAGGAGCTCATCGACCGCTTCGGCGACCCCAACCGCCCGGTGATGAACCTCATCGAGACGGCGCACCTCAAGGCGCTGTGCTCGCAGCTTGGCATCGACAACGTGAGCATGAAGGGCGGCGAGATGGTGCTGCGCTTCTCCATCGCCGCGCAGCTCGACGCCCTGAAGCTGCTCGCCGCCGTGAAGCCCCACGAGGCGCGGCTGCGGCTGGTGGGCACCAACCCGCCCGCGCTGCGGCTGTTTGACCCGGCGCGCAAGACCGCCGAGGAGCTTTTGCCCGAGGCCGTGCGCGTCATGGAGGACATCGTGGGGAGCATGGCCGCGGAGGCGGAGCAGCCGGCGGAGGAAGGAGAGGACGCAAAGGAGGTGTCGCGGCCGTGAGCTTTCTGCCCGTCACGCCGCAGGAGTGCCGCGCGCGCGGCTGGGACGCGCCGGACTTTGTGTACGTCACCGGCGACGCGTATGTGGACCATCCCTCCTTCGGGCTTGCGATCATCTCCCGCGTGCTGGAGGGCGCTGGCTACCGCGTGGCGATGTTGCCGCAGCCGGACTGGCACACCTGCGAGGACTTTAAGCGGTTCGGCCGCCCGAGGCTCGGTTTCCTGGTGACCGCCGGGGTCATCGACTCCATGGTCAACCACTACACCGTGGCCAAGAAGCCGCGCGGGCGCGACGCCTATTCCCCCGGCGGCAGGGCGGGCATGCGCCCCGACCGCGCGAGCATCGTCTACGCCAACCGCATACGCGAGGCCTTCCCCGGCGCGCCGGTGCTGCTGGGCGGGGTGGAGGCGTCCTTGCGGCGCTTTGCCCACTACGACTACTGGGACGACCGCGTGCGCAATTCCTGCCTGGTGGACGCGGGCGCGGACGTTCTGATGTTCGGCATGGGCGAGCGCTCCATACTCCGCGTGGCCAAGTGGCTGGAGGCGGGAAAGCCCTTTGCCGAGATGCGCGTGCCCGGCACCTGCGTGATGCTTCCCGAGCCGCCGGAGGGGGCGCTGATCTTGCCCGACATGGAGGAGGTCGCCGCCGACCGCGCCGCCTACGCGCGCGCGTTCAGGACGCAGTACGACGAGCAGGACCCCGTGCGCGGCCGCGCCCTCTGCCAGAAGCACGGCAGGCGCTATCTTTTGCAGAACCCGCCGGACATGCCGCTCTCCCGCGAGGAGCTGGACCGCGTGTACGCGCTGCCCTACGAGCGCAGATGGCACCCCATGTACGACGCGCAGGGCGGCGTGCCCGCGCTTTCGGAGGTAAAGTTCTCCATCGCGCATGTGCGCGGCTGCTTCGGCTCGTGCTCGTTCTGCGCGCTGGCGTTTCATCAGGGGCGCATCGTGTCCTCGCGCAGCCGGCAGTCCGTGCTCGCGGAGGCGCGGCTGCTCACGCGCGACCCGGACTTCAAGGGCTATATACACGACGTGGGCGGCCCCACCGCCAACTTCCGCAGGCCCGCCTGCGCAAAGCAGCTTCGGCAGGGCGCGTGCAAAAACCGCCAGTGCCTGTTCCCCGAGCCGTGCAAAAACCTCGACGCCGACCACCGGGAGTACATAGAGCTTCTGCGGGCGGTGCGGGCGCTGCCGGGGGTGAAGAAGGTGTTCGTGCGCTCGGGCGTGCGCTTTGACTATGTGCTTGCGGACAGGGGCGGCGCGTTTTTGCGCGAGCTGGCGGAGCACCACATCAGCGGCCAGCTCAAGGTCGCGCCCGAGCACATCAGCCCCCGCGCGCTGCGCCGCATGGGCAAGCCCGCGCCGGAGGTGTACGACGAGTTCGCGCGCCGCTATCGACAGATCAACGACGCGCTGGGGCTGAAGCAGTACCTCGTGCCGTATCTGATGTCCAGCCACCCCGGCTGCGAGCTGTCCGACGCGGTGCTGCTGGCGGAGTACCTGCACAGAACCGGCCAGCGGCCCGAGCAGGTGCAGGACTTCTACCCCACGCCCGGCACGCTCTCCACGGCCATGTTCTTCACCGGCCTCGACCCGCGCGACATGTCGCCCGTGTATGTGCCGCGCGACCCGCACGAGAAGGCCATGCAGCGCGCGCTGATGCAGTACTACCGCCCCGAGAACCGCGCGCTGGTGCTGGAGGCGCTGCGCCGCGCGGGGCGCGAGGACCTGATCGGCACGGGGCGGCGCTGCCTGGTCGCGCCGTTTGCGCAGCGCCCGCGAGGCGGCGAGGCGGGCGCGAGGGCGGCGAAGCGCGGCCCCGACGCGGCCCCGGCAAAGCGCGCGCCGGGAAGGGCGGCCCCCGGGCGAAGCGGCGGGCGGCCGCAGGCGCGCGGGGCGCAAAAAAAGCCCGCGCGGCGCGGAGCCGGCGGGCAGGGGCGCAAAAAATGAGCGGCGGGGTTCGGGTGCGCAGGCCGTCAGGGCGCGCGCTTCCCCGCCGGAAGTTCGCGGGCGCGGCGTTTCCCTACATGTCCTCCGCAAGCGCGGAGTGCTCCCACGCCACCAGCAGCACGCCCTCGCGTACGGCCACGCGCGCGGGCGTGTCGGGCAGAAATTCGTTGCTCACGCCCACGGGGTAGTCCTCCCCCAGGCACAGGTCGCGTCGGGCGTAGGCCAGCCCCTCGAGGTCCACGCCCCGCGCCTGTCCGCACTGGGCGAAGATGGAGAGCATGCCCCGGCTCCCGGCGCGGAAGCGCACTTCGCCGCAGGCGATGGAGGTCAGCTTGTACATCTTCTCCACCAGCACGCCGCGCAGCCCCCGCCGGGCGAGGAAGTTGAGCGTCTGGAGGTTGGCGATCGTGTGGTCGATGCGGCCGCCCGCGCCGCCGTAGATGCGAAAGTCCGCGCAGCCGCGCTCCATGCCCAGCCGGACCGCGGCCAGCATGTCCGTGTCGTCCTTCTCGCGCGGCAGGCGCACCACCTCCGGGCCGTCCGGGGGCGCGTCCAGCGAGTCGAAATCGCCCACCACCACGTCCGGCGCGACGCCCATGCGCGCAAGCGACGCCTGACCGCCGTCGGCGGCGACGATCATGTCTTCCGGCCGGGGCGCCCAGCCCTCGCCGCACCACTCGCCCGCTCCCGCGATCCAGCACCGTCTGCGCATGCAACGCACCTCCACGCGGCCTATCATAGCAGCGCGCGCGTGAAAAGTCAAGCGCTGCGCGGTTTTTTGTGCGCTTTGCCGTTGACGGACTTCGGTTTGTTCTGGTATAATGACCGTATAAGGAGGGCGTGCCGATGAAAAAGGGAGATCTGCGCAGGCAGGCCATACTCGACACCGCGGAGGCGCTGTTCTTCGAGCGCGGCTACGAGGATACCTCCGTGCAGGACATACTGGACGCGATGGGCCTTTCCAAGGGCGGTTTTTACCATCACTTTGCGTCGAAGATGGCTGTGCTCGAGGCGGTGAGCGCCCGCCGCGCGCAGCAGCGGTTCTCGCAGGCGGCGCGGGAATTGCGCGCGTCCTCGCTGGGGGCGCTGGAGAAGCTCAACCGCCTGTTTTTGCTGGTGAACCTGTTCGAGCGCGAGCAGCCGGAGTTCGTGGCGATGGTGCTCAACGTGTGCTTCCGCGGCGGCGACGCGGCGCTTCTGCGCTGCATACGCGAGGTGACGCTAACGCAGCTTGGCCCGCTGATGGACGAGATCATCGCGCAGGGCGTGCGCGACGGCGTGTTCTACACGCGGCAGATGGGCGGCGTGGGGCGGCTGCTGCTCCTGCTGGCGCATGACGTGGAGGACGAGGCCGCGCGCCTGCTCGTGGAGGGCGAGGGCCGGCCGGAGAGCGTTGTGGCGGTGGTGGACGTGCTCAACGTGTACCGCGACAGCGTGGAACTTTTGCTCAACGCGCCCTACGGCTCGGTGCGGCTGTTCGACGTGGACAGGGTGCTCAAGACCTGCCGCGCGGTGCTGCCCGCGCTGGAGCCGGAGGAGGAAAAGGCGTGAGGCTGCTTTCGTGCCTGCTGGCGCTGATGCTGGCGCTGTGCGGCGCGGGGCTTGCGGAGGCGCCGATTGTCTCGGAGGCTCCGGCTGTTTCAGAAACACCGGCCGTTTCGGAGGCGTCGCCCACGCCCGCGGCGGAGGATATATTCGCCCGCCTGCCCGCGGACATGCCCACCGTGCCGCCCCTGCCCACGCAGGAGCCGGGCACGCTCACGGGCGTGAAGATCGGCATAGACCCTGGGCATCAGGCGCAGGGCAACAGCGAGCAGGAGGCCGTGGCCCCCGGCTCGTCCGAGACCAAGGCTAAAGTCTCCTCCGGCACCTATGGCCGCTTTACCGGCGTTCCCGAATACGAGGTCAATCTGGACATCTCCCTGCAACTGCGCGACGCGCTGGAGGCGCTGGGCTGCGAGGTCTACATGACGCGCGAGACCAACGACGTGGACATCTCCAACCAGGAGCGCGCCATCATGATGAACGAGCTGGGCGTGGACCTCGTGCTGCGCATACACTGCAACGGCTCCACGAACTCAAGCGCGCAGGGCATCGGCCTCTACATCCGCAAGACCGGCGCGAACGCCGACGAGTGCATGCGCGCCGCCGAGGCGCTTTTGCCCGCGATGGTCGAGGCCACGGGGGCGGAGAGCGACGGCATCTTCCGCCGGGACACCTACACGGGGCTGAACTGGTCCACGGTGCCCAGCATACTCGTGGAGATGGGCTTTATGACCAACGAGGAAGAGGACTACAAGCTCAACGACCCCGCCTATCAGGACAAGCTGGTCGAGGGCATGGTGGAGGGCATCTGCGCCTATATGGGCCGATGACGAATGAGGTGACGTTTATGGACAGACCCCTGCGCCGGGCGCGGGATTCCTATACCGAACAGGTGCAGATCATCATGCCGCAGCACGTCAACGGCGCGCAGCGCCTCTTTGGCGGGCAACTCATGGCGTGGATCGACGTGGCGGCGGCGGTGGCCGCGCGGCGGCACGCGGGACGGCCCGTGACCACGGCTTCCGTGGACGAGCTCTCCTTCCTGCACGCCGCCAACATCGACGATACGGTGGTGCTGGCGGCGCGTGTGACGTATGTGGGCCGCACCAGCATGGAGGTGCGCGTGGACACCTACGTCGAGCGCCTCAACGGCCGCCGCGACCCGGTCAACCGCGCCTATCTTGTGATGGTGGCGCTGGATGAAAACAGCGAGCCCACCGAGGTGCCGGGGCTGGTCATCGAGACGGAGGAAGAACGCGCCGAATGGGCCGACGGCGAGCGCAGACGGCTTCTGCGCAGGGAGCGCCGCACGGCCAGGCCCTGAGGTCGCCGCGCTTTTGCCACGAAAGCGCGGCATGCTTATGCCACATCATCCCGAAGGAGGGAGCATCGTGAACGAAAACGGCGTCAGGATCGGCATCGGCTTCGCCACCGGCCGCAAGAGCTTTCAAAATGTTTTGCGCTCGTATGTCTATCATCTGGAGGAATCGGGTTTCGTCGTGCCCGGGCGGGCGAGCCTTACGCTGCTGGTGGCCTTTGACCCCGCCTATTCCGGCACCGCGCGCGAGGATTACGAGAATGTGGCAGAGCGCGTGCGGCGCTGGTTCGACGATATGGCCTTTTTTTCGCCCGAGGATGTGCGCTCCGCGGCGGACGCGCTGGTGGAGCGCGGCGTGGCTTCGGCCAAAGAAAAGCACCTGCTCTTTGGCAACGGCTACGCCGCCCAGCGCAACATGGTGCTCTACGAGGCCATGCGCCGCCATCTGGACTGCCTGATTTTCTTTGACGACGACGAATACCCCATGGCCGTGACCAACTCCAACTCCGCGGGCGTGGCCCTGTGGAGCGGCCAGCACGTCATCGAGGCGCATGTGAAATACCTGCGCTTTGCCGACGTCACCAACGGCTACCACTGCGGCTATATATCGCCCCTGCCCTCGCTGGAGCTGGACGGCGTGCTCGGCGCGGATACCTTCCGCCGCTTCATCGCCGCCATGTCCAGCGACGTGCTCAAGTGGGAGGACGTGCGCGCCGTCATCGAGGGCGGCGGCGTCACCTACGCCGACCGCGAGGTGCTCACCCAAAACGGCCCCACGCTGGTGGAGGAGATCGACCACGCCAAGTTCATCACCGGCGGCAACCTCGGCCTCAACCTCACGGCGCCCGAAAAGATACCGCCCTTCTACAATCCCCCCGGTGCGCGCGGCGAGGACAGCTTTTTCAGCACCTGCCTGACCGACTGCGTGGTCAAGCGCGTGCCCGCCTATACCTTTCACGACGGCTTTTCCCTCTACAGCGACCTTCTGCGCGGGGTGCTGCCCACGCGGCTGAAGAGCGTGTCGCTCTACGATTCCCGCGCCGTGACCGAGCGCTTTTTGCGCGCCTGCCTCGGCTGGGTGCGCTATAAGCCGCTCTATACGCGCATCACCCGCCCCGAGGACTGGCGGGACGTGCTCTGCGAGGCCGAGGCGGCGCTTTCGGAGACCATCCCCGCCGTGTGCGCCTACTTCAACGACCGCGCCTTTGCCGAAATCTCCACGCAGTTTGCCCAGTATCGCCGCGATGTGGATGCGCACCTTGCCGAATTTGAGCGCGTCCGGGCGCTGTGGGCGCGGATGAGGGGACTGTTGTAAAAAACGATCGCCTGCGCGGCGAAAATATCGCCCATGCGCCCTTTAACGCCATTTTTCTTGACTTTGAGGGATTGTTTCTTTATAATAAATTCGTATAGGTCATTTGGTTGAATTCCGATACCATAAAGGAGGTCCTCCACTTGAGCATCAAGATGACCGTGGACGGCAATACCGCCGTCAGCCACATCGCGTACGCGTTCAGCGATGTGGCCGCAATCTACCCCATCACGCCGTCCTCCCCGATGGCGGAGGTCGCCGACGAATGGGCCGCGCAGGGCCGCAAGAACCTGTTCGGTCAGCTCGTCAGGGTCGCGGAGATGCAGTCCGAGGCCGGCGCCGCCGGCGCCGTGCACGGCTCCCTTGCCGCGGGCGCGCTGACGACCACGTTCACCGCCTCGCAGGGACTGCTTTTGATGATCCCCAACATGTACAAGATCTCCGGCGAGCTGCTGCCGGGCGTGTTCCACGTCTCCGCCCGCGCGCTGGCCTACCACGCGCTGTCGATCTTCGGCGACCATTCCGACGTGATGGCCTGCCGCCAGACCGGCTTTGCCATGCT
>DXVG01000250.1 GCA_019409045.1 Clostridiales bacterium
GCGGCGCTGGAGTCCATCGCCTACCAGTCCGCGGACGTGCTCGAGGCCATGAGCCGCGACAGCTCCACCCGCCTGAACGTTTTGCACGTCGACGGCGGCGCGAGCGCCAACGAATTTCTCATGCAGTTCCAAGCCGACATACTCGGCACGCGCGTGCAGCGCCCCGCGGTCATCGAGTCCACGGCGCTGGGCGCGGCCATGCTGGCGGGCCGCGCCGTGGGCCTGTGGAGCGACGCCGACCTTGCGGGCCTGTGCGGCAGCGAGCGCGAGTTCATGCCCAACATGGACGAGGCGCAGCGCCGCCACCTGATGCGCCAGTGGCACCGCGCCGTGGAAAAGAGCGGCGGATGGGAGGAGGCGTAAAGGGCCATGAGAGAAGACCGCTACGACGACCCGGCGTTTTTTGCCAAGTACAGCCAGATGCCGCGCTCGCAATATGGTCTGGAGGCGGCGGGCGAATGGGAGACGCTGCGAACGCTGCTGCCAGACTTTGCCGGCAGGCGCGTGCTTGACCTCGGCTGCGGCTATGGCTGGCACTGCATTTACGCGCTAGAGCATGGCGCGGCGGCGGTGACGGGTGTGGACATCTCCGAAAAGATGCTCGCCGTGGCGCGGGAAAAGACGGGGAGCGGCGATGCGCGCTACATCCGCGCCGCCATGGAGGACGTGGAGTTCCCCGACGCCGCCTTTGACGTCGCGCTCAGTTCGCTGGCGCTGCACTATGTGGCGGACTTTGGGCGGATGGCGGAAAAGGTTTACCGCTGGCTCGCGCCGGGCGGGGAGTTCGTCTTTTCCATCGAGCATCCCATCTTCACCGCCTACGGCAGTCAGGACTGGCACCGCGACGCGGAGGGGAATATCCTCCACTTCCCCGTGGACAACTACTTTTTTGAGGGGACGCGCGAGGCGGTGTTCCTCGGCGAGCGCGTCACCAAGTACCATCACACGCTGACCACCATACTGGACGGCCTTCTGACGCGCGGCTTCCAACTGCGCCGCGTGGTCGAGCCGCAGCCGCCAGGGCATATGCTGGACATGGAGGGCATGCGCGACGAACTGCGAAGGCCGATGATGCTGCTCGTCGCCGCGAAGAGGCCGTAAAAGCGCCCCCAAATAGCCTCGCGCTCCCGAAGCGCGGGGGCTTTTTCGCGCGCAAAGGGGCATGGTCTTGATAAGATATATATTCAGAATTAACGAAATCATTGCGGGAAATTACCCGTTTTCATGTGGCATAACGGTTCTGTGTAATATAACATGAATCTATCGGTGCAATTTGCAGTTTATCTTGCCAAAGCGACCGCCGTCCGCATGACAGGAGGGAGCGGCCTGATGACCCTGAGCGACTTCTTTTCCATGATGGGGCAGTATCCCGCGCTGATACTCACCGTAATTCTGACGCTGGGCGTGATACTGGTCAACGGCTGGACCGACGCGCCCAACGCGATTGCCACCTGCGTCTCCACGCGGGCGATGCGCCCCAAGGCCGCCATCCTCATGGCCGCCGTGTTCAACTTTCTGGGCGTTCTGGTGATGACGCTGATCAACAAAAAGGTGGCCGAGACCATTTACAACATGGTGGACTTCGGCGGCGACGCGCACGAGGCGCTGGTGGCGCTGTGCGCTGCGCTGGTGGCGATCGTCACCTGGGCGACGGCCGCCTGGAAGTTCGGCATCCCCACCAGCGAGAGCCACGCGCTGATCGCGGGCATCTCGGGCGCGGCCATCGCGCTGCACAACGGCCTGTCCGGCATCAACGGCGCGGAGTGGATCAAGGTGCTCTACGGGCTGGGGCTCTCCACGCTGCTGGGGTTTGTGCTGGGCTATGTGGTCGCCAAGCTGGTGGTGCTGGTGTTTCGCCGCGCCGACCGCAGGCTTGCCAACAAGGGCTTTCGCATCGGCCAGATCGGCGGCGCCGCGGCCATGGCGTTTATGCACGGCGCGCAGGACGGACAGAAGTTCATCGGCGTGTTCCTGCTGGGCATGTCCCTCTCGCGCGGCCAGGCAGAGATGGGCGTCGTGGAGATACCCTTATGGCTGATGGCGCTGTGCGCGGTGGTGATGGGCCTGGGCACCTCCATCGGCGGCATGCGCATCATCAAGTCCGTGGGCATGGACATGGTCAGGCTGGACGTGCATCAGGGCTTCTCCGCGGACCTGGCCGCCGCCGGCTGCCTGCTCTTGTCCTCGGTGACGGGCATCCCCGTGTCCACCACGCACACCAAGACCACCGCCATCATGGGCGTGGGCGCGGCCCGGCGCATCAAGAGCGTGAACTGGGGCGTCGTGCGCGAAATGGTGCTGACATGGATACTCACCTTCCCGGGCTGCGGCCTGGTCGGATTCTTGATGGCAAAGCTGTTCATGGCGATTTTCTAAAAGGAGTTGGAACTTGTGGCCAGAAAAAACGGGTACAGCTATTTTGCGTTCTTCCGGGAGATGATCGACTGCGCGTGCAAGGCGGCGAAGGCGCTCAACGCCATGTTTGCGGACTACCGCAGCGAAAACCTCTTTCACGAGGCGGAAGTCATCCATGAGATCGAGCACGACGCGGACCTGAAAAAGCACGACATGATGGGGCATCTCCTGCGCGAATTCCTGCCGCCCATCGACCGCGAGGACATCGTCAACATCGCGCATGTGCTCGACGAGATCATCGACCTGATCGAGGAGGTCGTGCAGAGCCTGTACATGAACGACATGAAGACCTGCCGCCCCGACGTTCTGGAGTTCGCCGCGCTGATCGACAAGCAGTGCATGGAGCTTCAGAAGCTGATGGAGGAGTTTGAAAACTACAAGAAGTCCGACCGGCTCATGGAGCACATCATCATCGTCAACACGCTCGAGGAGGAGGGCGACAGGCTCTACATAGAGGCCATGCGCAGCCTCAAGCACAACTGCGCCGACGCGATCGAGCTCATCGCCTGGAAGGAGATATACGAAAGCCTCGAGGCCTGCTGCGACGCCTGCGAAAAGGTGGCCGACGCGGTCGAGGAAGTCGTGATGAAAAACACCTGACCACCGATGGCATCTCACCGACAGACAGCCGCCCCGGATTCAAAATCCGGGGCGGCTCAGTGCGTTGATAAAGCCCCCAAACGCAAAAATCACTTCCGAAAGAAAGCAAGTGGAAGTGATTTTTGCTTCCTGCGTCAGCTTCGCCTGCAAACTGCGGTCACTTACG
>DXVG01000251.1 GCA_019409045.1 Clostridiales bacterium
TATAAGAGACAGCTGCAGATCATCGGCGAGGTCCCCGTGTTTGAGGACTTCTAGCCGACCCGCGGCGCAGCACGGCGTATTTTCCCTCCACGCGGAGGGAATTTTTTTGAATCGCGCTCGCCGCCGCCGGGAATTTTACCATAAGATAACTGCATCCGCGCCCGGGAGATGCTATAATGGACGCAGGACAGGCACTTCGACAGGCGCTTTATTTCTCCCAAGGAGGTCATGGATATGCCCGCTGACGAACGCCGCGCGGCGAACTTTATCGAGGAATTTATCGACGAGGACCTTGCAAGCGGCCGTTACGACCATGTGCGCACGCGCTTTCCCCCGGAGCCGAACGGCTTTTTGCACATCGGCCACGCCAAGGCGCTGTGCATAGACTTCGGCATCGCCGAAAAGTACGGCGGCAAGTGCAATCTTCGCTTTGACGACACCAACCCCACCAAGGAGGACGCGGTGTTTGTCGAGAACATACAGCGGGACATCGAGTGGCTCGGCTTTTCCTGGGACGAATTGCACTTTGCCTCGGACTTTTTCGAGCGGCTCTATGAGATCGCCTGCGACCTGATCCGCAAGGGCGTCGCCTATGTGGACGACCAGACCAGCGAGCAGATGCGCAAAAACCGCGGCACGCTCACCACGCCCGGCGTGGACAGCCCTTACCGCAACCGCAGCGTGGAGGAGAACCTGGACCTGTTTCGCCGCATGCGCGCGGGCGAGTTCGCGGACGGCTCCCGCGTGCTGCGCGCCAAGATCGACATGGCCTCGCCGAACGTATTGATGCGCGACCCGACGCTCTACCGCATACTGCGCTGTCACCACCACCGCACGGGGGACGACTGGTGCATCTATCCGATGTACGACTTCCAGCACCCGCTGCAGGACGCCATTGAGGGCATCACGCACTCTCTGTGCTCCCTCGAATACGAGATACACCGCCCGCTGTACGACTGGGTGGTGGAGCAGGCAGGGTTTGCGCACCCGCCGCGCCAGATCGAGTTCGCGCGCCTGAACCTTACGCGCACGGTCATGTCCAAGCGCCACCTGCGCCGCTTCGTGGAGGAGGGCGTGGTCGCCGACTGGGACGATCCGCGCATGCCCACGCTGGCCGCCATGCGCCGCAGGGGCTATCCCGCCGCGGCGGTGAAGGACTTCCTGGGCCGCGTCGGCGTCTCCAAGGCCGATTCCACGGTGGACCTCGCGCTTCTGGAGCACTGTGTGCGCGAAAATCTCGGCACCGCAGCACCGCGCGCAATGGCGGTGCTGCGCCCCCTGAAGGTCACGCTCTCCAACTGGCCCGAGGGCTTTGTGGATGAGATCGCGCTGGAAAACCATCCCGATCACCCGCAGATGGGGGAGCGCACGCTGCACATGGGCAACGTGCTCTACATCGAGCGGGACGACTTTATGGAGGACCCGCCCAAGAAGTTCTTCCGCCTCGCGCCGGGCCGCGAGGTGCGCCTCAAGGGCGCGTACATCATCCGCTGCGACCAGGTGGTCAAGGATGCAAACGGCGAGGTGTGCGAGCTGATCTGCTCCGTTGACATGGACAGCCGCTCGGGCAGCGAGGGCGCGAACCGCAAGGTCAAGGGCACGCTGCACTGGCTGAGCGCGCAGGATGCGCGCGCGTTCGAGGCGCGCCTGTACGAGCCGATACTGCTCGAGGACGTGCCCGAGGAGGCCGAGGAGGCCGAGGAGGCCGACGAGGTGCTCGAGGAGGCGGAGCCCGCGCCCGCGGACTTCATGGCGCGCGTGAACCCCGACAGCCTGAAGGTGGTCAGGGGGCTGTGCGAGCCCTGTATCGAGGCCGCGCAGACCGGGACCGTGTTCCAGTTCCTCCGCCTCGGCTACTTCTGCAAGGACCCCGATTCGGCGCAGGGCGCGCCTGTATACAACCGCACCGTTTCCCTCAAGGACAGCTGGGCCAAGGCAAAGGAGAAATGAGCATGGATTTTGTCAACCGGAACCTCGAAAGACTGACGCAGTTTTCCCGCATGTCTGTCGCTTCCGGAAGTCGCGCCGACTACGTTCAGGGCGGCGGCGGCAACACCTCCGTCAAGCTCGACGACCGCCTGATGGCGATCAAGGCCTCGGGCTTCTGCCTGAAGGACATCGCGCCCGACAAGGCCTACGCCGTGGTCGATTACGCGGCGCTGCGCGCGTTCTACTACGGCAACGAGCCCGGCGCGTTTGAGGACGTCGAAAAGGCGGGCTCCGCGCAGGCCAAGGCGGCGACGCAGCAGATCGAGGGCATCGCGCCGCTTCGCCCCTCGGTGGAGGCGGGCTTCCACTCGTTGCTGGATACGTTCGTATCGCACACCCACAGCGTCTACGCCAATCTCGCCGCCTGCGCCGCGAACGGGCGCGAGATCGTGCGCTCCGCGCTCGAGGGCGCGGATTACACCTGGGGCTTCGTGGGCTATGTCAACCCCGGCAGCCGCCTGACTTTCTCCATCCGCGACGAGCTCGCCCGCGTGGAGGCCGAGACGGGCAAGCGCCCGGCGGTCATCTTCATGGAGAGCCACGGCCTGATCGTCCACGGCGACGATCCCGACCGCGTGCTTGCCGTGCAGGACGACGTAAACGCGCGCATCGCCGCGGCGTTCGGCGTGACGGGCACTTCCTTCCCGAAGGTCTCCGTGCGCGAGGAGGGCGGCGTGTGCGTCGTGGATTCGCCCTACCTGAGCGAGCGCCTCAAGTCCGGTGAGCTCACCGAGCAGCAGTTCATCTATGAGCCGCTCTATCCCGATCAGCTCGTGTTCCTGGGCGACGGCTTCGCCATGGGCGCGCAGGAGCCCACCGAGGGCGAGTGCGTGGCCGATCCCGAGACGGGCACCGTGCGCATCCGCGCGGGCATGGCAAAGGCGCTGGTCGTGGCCGAGACGCTCACCGCCATCGCGTTCATCCGCGCCACCATCGAGGCCGCGGGGCACACCGTCATCTCCCTCGGCGAGGCCGCGAAGGACTTCATCGCCAACTGGGAGAGCGAGAAGTACAGAAAGTCACTCGCGGAGAAGGCCTGATCCTGAACCCCTTCATATCCGCGCAAAGCGGGTCGAGCTTGAATTGAATAGCTCGACCCGCCAGAGCGTTGATAAAGCCCCCAAACGCAAAAATCACTTCCGAAAGAAAAGAAGCGGAAGTGATTTTT
>DXVG01000252.1 GCA_019409045.1 Clostridiales bacterium
CGCCGGGTATGCCCGCAGGGCCGGTGGGACCGGTGGGGCCGGTGGGCCCTGTCGCGCCGCACGCGCCGCAGCACCCGCAGTATGGCGCGCGTCGGACGCGCCCGCATGCGCAGCCGTTTGCGCATGTACGATTTATGTTCATCGGAAAAAAACCTCCTCTTTTCGCGCATATTGCGCGCGAAGCCTGTGCTTCTGATACAGCCTATGCCCGCCGCGCAACGCGCGTTCCGCGCGCATGGGGCAAAACTCTGGGCAAAAAAGCGCCGCTTTGATGAATTTGCGGTTGCTTTTCCAAAGAACCCCTTGACCCTGCGCAGCACGCAAGGGTATAATAATAGTAGCAAATATGGCCCCGAGGAGGCTTGTTTTCATGTATCTGGATCACCGCGTGACTGCGAAGATAACGCGCATACTCGAGCAGATCGACATGAGCGCGCTGCTGATGGACGAAAGCGGCGCGGTCGTATTGCCGGAGGGCGACAACCGCCACCTCACACTGCCCGACCAGCTCCGCCGCGACCCGACCACGCCCATGGTCTACGGCGGCGTGACGCTCATCGGCACCGACGAACGCCAACCGCTGTTCATCTGCCTGCACGGGGATTCGCAGGAGGCCAAGAACTGCGCGATCCTGTGCGCGGAGCTTGTGAACATGCTGGTGCGCGTAGACCTGGGGCAGGCCACGCGCGAACAGGCCGTGCGGCTGATGCTGCGCGGCGAGGTGGAGGGCGCGGAGCTGGAATCGCTGGCGGCGGAGCACAACATCCCCGTGCAGAAGCGGCGCTGCGTTTTGTACTTCTACTTTGCCCAGACATCCACGGAGGAGGCGACCGCGCTGCTGGAGGGCGTGATCGACCCGGAGAGCGACGTGCTGACCGAGGTGGGCCGCCACTCGCTGGCGCTGATGAAGGCGCTGGAGGACGAGGACGGCGCAGATTCGCTCGCGCAGCTCGCCGCCGCGGTGGAGAATTCCTTCCTGATGGAGACGGGCCAGAGCGTGCAGATTGGCGTGTCCGAGCCGCGCGACGAGCTTTCGCTGATCGCCGAGGCGTTCGAGGAGGCGCGCAACGCCATCAACATCGGCCGCGCCTATCACGCCACCGGTTCCATATTCTTCTACGACCGGCTGCTCCTGGAGCGGTTCTTGTACGAGCTCCCGGCGGACGCCAGCGCGCACTACAGCGCCAAGATATTCAACCGCCAGACCGCCAAGCTGTTTGGCGACGAGATGCTGCACACCATCGAGACGTTCTTTGAAAACAGCCTGAACCTGTCGGAGACGGCGCGCAAGCTCTACATCCACCGCAACACGCTGGTCTATCGCCTGGAAAAGGTGCAGCGCGCCATCGGGCTGGACCTGCGCTCGTTCGACGACGCGGTGACGTTCAAGATGATGATGCTGCTGGGCAAGAACGCCCAGCCGCGCAAGAACCGTCTGTAACGCCCGCGCCGCGCGCCCCGGCCCCGAGGCGCAGGCATGGAGGCGAGACAGGACGCATACTTTCGCACAGAAGATCGCCGGCGGCCTGCAAACGCGGTCGCCGGCGCTTTGCGCGCTTTCCCCGCCCGACGACCTGGGAGGTTTTGCATGTTCAACCGCCGTGTATCCTGGATGACGCTTGTCTGCGTGGCGCTGATTGTGGCGATGGCTTCCTCGACGCTCACGCTGGCGCTGATCGGCATGCCCGCCGCCTCGCCCGATACGCAGGAAAACCCGCTCGCACGCGCGCAGGAGATATACGATACCGTGCTGCGCGAGTATTACACCGACGTGGACGCGGAGGCGCTGGCCACCGGCGCGATCGACGGCATGCTCGCCACGCTGGGAGACCCCTATACGTTCTATTACACGCCCGAGGCGTACCAGAGCATGAACGAGGAGACCACCGGCCACTACAGCGGCGTGGGCATGCTCGTGGGCGAGAGCGAGGACGGGAGACTGACGGTGATGCGCGTGTTCCGCGATTCCCCGGCCGAGGCTGCGGGCATACAGACGGGCGATGTGCTCGTATCCGTGGACGGCACGCGCGTGGGCGCGGAGACGTCGCTGGGGCTTGCGCAGGCATCGGACATGCTCAAGGGCGACGGCGTCACGCCGGTGGACGTGGAGGTGTCGCGCGGGGGCGAGGTGCTCGGCTTCACGCTCGCGCGCGGCGCGGTGAACATCAACTATGTGGAATACAGCGTGCTGGAGGGCAACGTGGGGTATCTGTCCATCTATCAGTTCACCGGCGACGACGTGTCCGGCGTGGAGGAGGCGCTCAGCGCCTTCCAGGCCGCGGGCGTGCAGGCGCTGGTGGTGGACGTGCGCTCCAACCCCGGCGGGCTGTTGGACGATGTGGTCGAAATTTGCGACATGCTCGTGCCCGAGGGGCTGATCGTCTACACGCAGAACCGGCAGGGCGAGCGCGAGGAGTACTACGCCGACAGCGAGTACTGGGACGTGCCCATGGCGGTGCTGGTCAACGGCGATTCGGCCAGCGCCTCGGAGATATTCGCCGCCGCCGTGCAGGACAGCGGCCGCGGCGTGATCGTGGGCGAGACGACCTTTGGCAAGGGCCTTGTGCAGACGCTGTACTCCTTTGCCGAGGGCGACGGCGTGCAGATCACCACCTCGGCCTACTATACGCCCTCCGGAAAGTCCATCCACGGCCAGGGCGTCACCCCGGACATAGAGGTCGCCCTCGCCGCCGACGCAAGCGTGATCTACCACGCCCCCGACGCCGCAAACGACGCGCAGCTGCGCGCCGCGCTGGACGCGCTGAAGGCCGGGAATTGAGCGCGATGGAAGCGAATTTTCAAGGGACGGCTCCCCGCGCGCCATGGATATAGGGCTGCGGATGGATGGCGCCCGCTCCGTACATCGGGGCGGGCGCGCTGCGTTTGGCCATGGCAGAGGCGGCGGAAGGGCAGGCCGCCCATTGGCGGAGACCGTCGCAGGCCAGAGTCCACAGGCTGCACAAAGTCCACAAACCCCAAGCCCCAAGCCCCCAATGACGCTGCTTGCCCCTTCGGGGCAAGGGGCGCTGCGTGGGCGGTGGGCGACGCTGCTTGCCCTGCGGGCAAGGGGCGCTGCGTTTTTGGCGCGCCCGGTTTTGGAGGGGTCGCGGGGCGCGGGGCGGCTGCGAAGC
>DXVG01000253.1 GCA_019409045.1 Clostridiales bacterium
AGCTCATCCTCGTGGGCGGCACGGTGCATCATCTGATGGCGGGATACGGCGGCGGCAGAAAATCCATCCTGCCCGGCATCGCCTCGCGCGCGACCATCCGCCGCAACCATTCGATGGCGCTCGACCCAAGTGCGCCGCGCTCCAGTGTGCTGGTGGGCAGCGGCAAGCTGCGGCAAAACCCCATCCACGAGGATATGGACGACGCGACCGCGCTGGTCGCGCCCGATTTCGGGGTCAACATCGTGGTCAACGCGCAGTCCGAGCACGCGGGCCTGTTCTGCGGCGATGTTCGCGAGGCCTGGCTCGAGAGCTGCCGCTTCTGTCAGCAATACTATGGAAGAAAGATCGCGCGGGAGTCGGACGTGGTCATCGCCTCCTGCGGCGGCTATCCGAAGGATCTGAACCTGTATCAGGGGGTCAAGTCGCTGCTCAACGGCATAAACGCGCTCCGACCGGGCGGCACGTTCGTGTTTCTGTGCGAGTGCCCCGAGGGCGGCGGCGCGCCGGACTTTTTCGACTGGACAAAGCCGCTGGCCGGGGGAAGGCTCGACGAGAGCCTCCGGGAGGCCTTCACCATCGCGGGCTACATCTTCTACGCCTCGTGCGAGGCCATCCGCAAGGCGGGCAGGTTCCTGATGCTCAGCAAAATCGACCCGGCGCTGGTGCGGGATATGCGCATAGAATCCTTCCAGAGCGTCGAGGCGCTGACGGCAGAACTCCCGCTGGAGGGTAGAAGCGTGGCCGTCATCCCCAACGGGGGAAGCCTGCTTCCGCAAAACGCGGACGTCTACACAAGGCTCAACGGCGAATTTGCCTGAGCAGATGCGGCGCTCTCCCGGCAGACGGGGCGCGCCTCCAGGGCCGCCGCCGAAGTGCGCCTGAACCCCCGCCGCCCGGTCTGGCCTTTCTCTGCGGCTTTTGAATCCGCTCCTTTCAGCTGCTCGCAGTTTTGAGCAGGTGCGCGTTTTGGATTTTTCAGACGTTTTCGGATTTCCCCCTTGACAAAGGGGAGGGGCAGGGATATAATCAAAACAGTGTTATAAAACACTGTTTTGAATTTTTGAGGGGGGACGTCCGTGGCGAAGCAGATCGAGGGCGTGTACGAGGCGGTGCTGGAATGCGCGAAGCGTGAATTTCTGCAAAGGGGCTACAAGGACGCCTCCCTGCGGACCATCGCGCAGGCGGCGGGCACCAGCACGGGCTCCATCTACACGCGGTTCGGGGACAAGGAGGGGCTGTTTTGCGCCATCGTAGAGCCTGTGGCGGAGGAGATGAAGCGGAGATTTCTGGAGATTCAGCAAAACTTCCACGCCTTTGACGAGGATGTCCAGCGCGCGGAGATGGGGCAGTACACCGCCCGGCACCAGATGGACCTTCTGGATTACATCTACGACCACTTCGACGAGTTCCGCCTGCTGCTCTCCGGCGCGGAGGGCACCAGGTTCGCCCGCTTTCTGGACGAACTTGTGGATATAGAGGTGGATTACACCTACAAGTACATGGAGGTCATCGGCTGCAAAAGCGTGCAGAGCGGCCTTGTGACGGAGGAGTTTATCCACATCATCGTCACCGCCTACTTCAACGGCATGTTCGAGGTAGTGCGTCACAATATGCGCAAGGCGGACGCGGTGAAGTACCTGCAACTGCTCAACCGCTACCATATCGCAGGCTTCGGCACGGTGTTTGACCCGCCGGAGGCATAGAGCGTTCATCAGGCCGCGTCCGCAGGGCCCGCGGGCGCAGCCTTTTGATAAATCCGTGAGTTAGATATGACTAACATCAAAGGAGAGATCTATATGCAAAAACAAAGCCCCATGCTCCGGCTGTGGGCGCTGGGCAAGGAGCAGCACGGCGGGCTCATCCGCGCCATCGTGTCGGCGTCCGTCGGTGTGCTGGGCGGGATGGTTCCCTATTTCGCGGCGGCGCAGATCATCATCGGCCTGCTGGGCGGAAACCGGAGCGTTTCCCATTACGCCGGGTGGTGCCTCGCGGCGCTTCTCGGCTTTGCGCTGCGCTCGGCGCTGTACGCGTTGGCGCTGTCCATGTCGCACAGGGCGACGTTTTCCATCCTCAAGGGCGTTCGGGAGCGCATGCTGCAGAAGCTCCCGAAGATGCCGCTGGGCACGGTGATGGACGCCTCCAGCGGGCGACTCAAGCAGATCATCGTCGATCAGGTGGACAGCATGGAGCGCCCGCTGGCGCACCTTTTGCCGGAGATGACCAGCAATCTGCTGGGGCCGGCGTGCATACTCGTCTACCTGTTTGTGCTGGACTGGCGCATGGCGCTTGTCTCGCTCGTATCCATCCCCGTGGGCATGGCCTTCATGATGGCGGTGATGAAGGACTACGGCAGGCAGTACGAGGGCTCGGTGAAGGTCAATCAGGCGATGAACTCGGCCATTGTGGAGTACGTCGGCGGCATCGAGGTCATCAAGGCGTTCAATCAGGGCAGACGCTCCTACGCGAAGTTCGCCGACCGCGTCCGCGCCAACGCGTCCTACTTCTATCAGTGGATGAAGAGCTGCCAGATGCCGGTGTCGATCTCCCGGGCGGTGACGCCGACCACGCTCGTCACCGTCCTGCCGGTGGGCTGGCTTTTGTACCGGGGCGGCAGCCTGCCGGTGGAGACGTTCATCACCGCGATCATACTCTCGCTGGGCATCGCGGGGCCGCTGCTGGCCGCGATGGACTTTGTCGACAGCCTCGCCAAGGTGGGCACGATCGTGGGCGAGGTGGACGAGATACTAAACGGCGAGGAGCAGCGGCACGGCACAGAGCCCGTGCGGCTTACCTCCATGGACATACGGGTGGAGCACGTCTCCTTCGGCTACCACGAGGGCGAGGAGGTGCTACACGACGTGAGCCTCTCCATCCCCGCGGGCAGCATGGCCGCCTTTGTGGGGCCGTCCGGGTCGGGCAAGTCCACCATCGCCAAGCTGATCGGCGGCTTCTGGGACGTAAAGCAGGGCCGCATCACGCTCGGCGGGCGCGATCTGCGGGAGATTCCCCTTCCCCAGCTCTACGACCAGATCGCCTTCGTCTCGCAGGACAACTACCTCTTTGACGAGAGCGTGCGCGAGAACATCCGCATGGGCAGGCCCTCGGCGAGCGACGCGGAGGTAGAGGCCGTG
>DXVG01000254.1 GCA_019409045.1 Clostridiales bacterium
CTCCTGGCATGTACAGGTGCCCAGATTCAGATTGACGCCACAGCCGGGGCAGATGCCCTTGCAGTCCTCGCTGCAGAGGAAGCGGTAGGGCAGCTCCAAGAGCAGCGCGTCCCGCACGGCGTCCGTAAGATTCGCCTTTGATCCCTCAAAGACATAGAGATCCGGGTCATCAGGGTCGGTCTGGCGGGCAAAGAGCGCGTCCAGACGCGCCGTCAGCTGCAGCGTCCCCGGTTCGAGACACTTGGCGCAACGGGAAGTGACCGCCGCTGTGATCTCGCCCTGTATGCTGACCCGTTCGCCGGTGCCGAAGAACTCGCCGCCGGCGGAGACGCCGTCGAAGCGAATCGGATCGCCCAGCACTTCCATCTCTTCCAACTCGGGCTTCAATGAAAACGCATAGACCTGTCCGGGATTCTTCAGAGCCTTGGAAACATCCAGCAATGCCGACAAACCTTTTTCCCCCTAACCTCAAATATTATATACGTTGTGCGCTATTTTGTAAAGTTATTTTTTCGTAGCGATTTCCAGCGTGTCGCGGGCGATGGCCAGCTCCTCGTTGGTGGGGATGACCCAGACCTTGACCTTGCTGTCGGGGGTGGAGATCTCGGCCTCCACGCCGCGCAGCTTGGCGTTCTTCTCCTTGTCCAGCTTCACGCCGAGGAACTCGAGGCCCTCGAGCACGTCCGCGCGGCCCTCGCCGTCGTTCTCGCCGATGCCGGCGGTGAAGATGATGGCGTCCAGCCCGCCCATGGCCGCCGCGTAGGCGCCGATGTACTTGCGGATGCGGTAGGCCCAGATGTCGAGCGTGACCTTGGCCATCTCATTGCCCTCGGCCGCGGCGGAGCGCACGTCGCGCATGTCGCTGGAAACGCCGGAAAGGCCGAGCAGGCCGCTCTTTTTGTTGAGCACGTTGAGCGTCTCGCTGGGGGTGAGGTGCTCGTTGTTGGCGATGCACTCCACCACGGCGGGGTCGAGGTCGCCCGAGCGGGTGCCCATCAGGACGCCCTCAAGAGGCGTGAGGCCCATGGAGGTGTCAAAGCACTTGCCGTCCACGCACGCGCTCAGGGAGGAGCCGTTGCCCAGGTGGCAGATCACGATCTTGCTGGGCTTGTCCTTCAGCCCCAGCACCTCCAGCGCGCGCGCGGAGACGTAGCGGTGGCTGGTGCCGTGGAAGCCGTAGCGGCGGATGTGGTACTTCTCATAGTACTCGTAGGGCACGCCGTAGAGGTAGGAGGTCACGGGCATGGTCTGGTGGAAGGCGGTGTCGAACACGGCCACCATCGGCGTGTCGGGCATGACCGCCTGACAGGCGCGGATGCCCATGAGGTTGGCCGGGTTGTGCAGAGGCCCGAGGGGTATGTTCTCCTCGATGGCATCCATGCACGCCTGGTCGATGATGCACGAGGCGGTGAACTTCTCGCCGCCGTGGAGCACGCGGTGGCCCACCGCGCCGATCTCGGAGATGGAGGAGATCACGCCGTGCTCCTTGGACAAGAGCGCCTCCAGCACGAGATTCATGGCCTCGGTGTGGTCCTTGATGGCCTCGCGCGTGACCTCGTAGGTCTTGTCGCCGTACTTGTGGGTGAGCTTGCCGTTCTCGATGCCGATGCGCTCCACCAGCCCCTTGGCGATGATGGATTCGTGGTCCATGTCGATCAGCTGATACTTCAGCGAGGAGGAACCCGCGTTGATGATGAGGATTTTCATGTCACAAACTCCTTGCGTTTTGAAACTCGACTATGCCTGCGCCGCGGTGATGGCCACGGTGGCCACGATGTCGTCCACCGAGCAGCCGCGCGAGAGGTCGTTACAGGGCTTGGCGATGCCCTGCAAAATGGGGCCGTAGGCCTCCGCGCCCGCCAGGCGCTGCACCAGCTTGTAGCCGATGTTGCCCGCCTCCAGACCCGGGAACACGAGCACGTTGGCCTTGCCCGCCACGGGGCTGTCCGGGGACTTGAGCTTTCCGACGCTCTCGACGATGGCCGCGTCAAGCTGCAGTTCGCCGTCGAGCAGGAGGCTCGGGTCGAGCTCTTTGGCGATGCGGGTGGCCTCCTGCACCTTGGTGACCAGATCGTGCTTGGCCGAGCCCTTGGTGGAGAAGGAGAGCATGGCAACGCGCGGCTCGATGCCCGCCAGCGCGCGCGCCGAGTCCGCCGCGCCCAGCGCGATGCTGGCCAGCTGCTCGGCGTCGGGGTCGATGTTCACGGCGCAGTCGGCAAACATCATTACGCCGTCCTCGCCGTAGGCCTTGTTCGGGCACTCCATCAGGAAGCAGGAGGACACGGTCTTGATGCCGGGCTTGGACTTGATGATCTGCAGCGCCGGGCGCAGCATGTCGCCCGTGGAGTGGATCGCGCCGGAGACGAGGCCGTCCGCGTCGCCCATCTTGACCATCATCACGCCGTAGTACATGGTGTCCTTCACAAGCTCCGCCGCCTGCTCGGGGGTCATGCCCTTGGCCTTGCGCAGCTCATAGAGCGTTTCGGCGTACTGCGCGCACTTGTCCGAGGTCTTGGGGTCGATGATCTCGATCCCCTCCAGCGACGCGCCCGCGGCCACTTCCTTCACCTTCGCCGGGTCGCCCAGCAGCGTCAGCTTCGCAAGCCCCTGCTCGGCGATCTTCACCGCCGCCTGCACGTTGCGTATCTCCTCGCCCTCGGGCAGCACGATGCGCTTCACGTTCGCCTTTGCCTTTGCCTTGATCTTGTCGATAAGCGCCATGTCGTTTCCCTCCATATGCCGAGACCGGCAAGTATTTCTATGTTTATTATTATACGGTATAAATCGCGTTTTGAAAAGCGATTCCTGTAAACTTTCACATGCGCGCGCGCGCAAAAAACGCGTCCAGCAGCGCCGCGCACTCCTTTTCCAGCACGCCGCCGTCCGCGGGCGCGTACCAGGCGAAGGCCGGGTCCTCGGTGATGCGGTAGACGCTGCCCGCGCAGCCGCGCTCCCGGTCGAACGCGCCGAACACCAGCCGCCCCAGCCGCGCCTGCGAGATCGCGCCCGCGCACATCGGGCACGGCTCGAGCGTGACGTAGAGCGCGCAGTCGCTCAGCCGCCACCGGCCCAGCGCGCGCGCCGCCCCGTCGATGGCGAGTATCTCCGCGTGGGCGAGCGG